>NZ_JBEXWP010000044.1:0-46034 GCF_040629895.1 Streptomyces sp. NPDC005866 | reverse complement strand
AGCGGGGACAGGCCCGAAAAGACCGTCTGCACAAGCTCATTGACATCCCTCACACGAATGCCAACGACCTGTTACGACGCTCCGTCACCACCGAAAGTGAGACAGGGCCGTTGATTAGACACTCCCCCGCCGCTCGGCCCACCGCAGCGTCCTCGATCTCGAACGTGACATCCGCGGCTGGATCAACGAGTGGAACAACAACCCCAAACCCTTCGTGTGGACCAAGACCGCCGATGAGATCCTCAAGACCCTCGCCTCATACTGCACACGAATTACCGGCTCAGGACACGAGGGTCGGCTGGCGACCGGTGTGTCCCACGCGTGGCACTGACTGCAGGTCGACGACGGTGTGGAGCTGGGGGCAAAGCGCACGGCAGCTTGAAGCCATCGCGGGACCGGTCCGCGTGCCTGTCGTTAGGGTGGTGCCCATGTCCGAGCTGAACGAGTTAATCGAGAACCTCGCCAACTGGCGCACTGGTGATGATTGGGGTAGCGGTTCGAGCCTGCGGGACAGGGCTATCACACGGCTGACGGAGATCGGACCGGACGCCGTTCCTGTGCTCGTGGCACGGCTGCAGCAGTTGCTCGAAGACCGCGCCGACTACCACGTCCAGTTCACCGCGGCCAAGGCCGAGTTCGACGCGTGGCGTGCCGATTACGTCGGAGACCAGCCGACCGGGTTGCTCGAGCTGCGCGGGTACAGGGACCCCTACGAGCTGCGGCAGGGTTTGGTGGAGGCGCTACATGCGCTGGGTGACCAGCGCGCTGCGCCCGTTCTTGTCGCGGCGCTTCGCGACCAAGCGTGTGTCTGGTACGCGGCGATGGCACTGCGGGACATCCGCGCGGCGGATCCGGTTGACGCGCTCATGGACGGGCTGGTCATCACGGTCCGCAACGGCAGGATGACCAACGAGATCGCGGCGGTCGCCATCGAATACGGCGTCACACCGGGGCAGGTGATCGCTAGGTTCGACACCGAGGAGACCGAGCAAGGACGGGGCAACCTCATGGAGTTGCTTGCTGATCTCGCCGCCGAACGAGAGGTGCCCGCGACGGCCTTCCTCGCTGCAGTCGACGACGACAACGAAGAGGTCCGCTGGGCTGCTATCCGCGGCCTCACCCACGTCGCGGCGTCCCCCGAGATCGAGGCGACCTTACTCGTGATGGCTCTTGACCAGGAGGAATCCGTGCGATGGCGGGCGATCTCGGCCCTTCGACAGATACGCGGCATCGGTACGTCGGTCGGGGGTTACCACAACTTCCCACTCACCGAGGACCTAGTTCGCGAGGCATTCCTTCTCCAGGACGAGCGCGTCGACGGCCGGGTACGGGCCCGGCTAGCCGACCTCAGGGACCCAATGCCGGTCGTCCGAGCCCTCCATAGCCTCGCCGCCGACGGCGACAGCCGGGCCGGCGCCGCTCTTCTCTGGGGCATGGCACTGTTCCGCCTAATCCTTACCGACGAAACCGCGGATGAAGCCAAAGCGGCCTTCGCCACGGTGGCCACCCCGGCAGACGTGATCCGTCTCGAGGAATTCCGCGCGGCACAACCCAAGCCACAACCCAAGCGCCGCCGCTGGTTCCGTCGCCGCTGACGGCTGGGCTCTGGGTTTCATCGGAGGGTCAAGATCCGCTGTGTGTCGACCCCGGCGATGACGCCGAGGGAGGACCCGCTGTCCGCCAACGCACTCAGCCCCGCAATACCCTGCGTTCGCGATCGGACAACTCCAACAACGGTTTCGGACCTGGCATCCCCCAATCCCTGCAACTGTCAACGAGCTAACGACTCAGGACACTGAACCGTTCCGGGTTCGGTCCGAGCTTCTTCATGTCGACGTGGACCAGGTCGCCGACCCGGTCGTGCTGGTAGCGGACGACCTCGCGCAGCTGCTCGCCGGTCGGCGGGTCGAGGTCACGGAGCCGGTTGAGGCCTCGCCGGACAAGGATGCGGTGGACGGTCGCCGGCGCGAGCGTGACCCGATGCAACCGCTGAAGGTCGGCGGCGAGCCGCACGGGCCCGTGCTTGGTCTGCCGCCGCAATGCCTTGACCAGGTCAGCGATGTCCTCGGCGGTGCGGGCCGGGCTGGTGGCGGGGCGGGAGGAGTGGTCGAGCAGGCCGTTCTCGCCGTCCGCGCGCCACCGGGCGTACCACTTGGCCAGGTAGCGGCGCGACAGCCCGGCCTCGGCAGCGACGTGCGCGATCGGCCGGCCAGCGTCGATCCGCAGGCACAACCGCAGACGTCCCTCGCGGGTCAGCGGTGCGTTCCGGTGCCCCCTGCTGGTGGCGCTCCTGGACTCGGTGGCCGCGTTGACGCGGGAGCCCTGGGATCTCAGGGCTCCCGCGTGAGCGGCTGTGCGTGGAGTCAGCGTGCGAACTTTTCGATGGCTGCCGGGGTGACGGGGGTGAAGAAGTTGACGAGGTTGCCGTCGGGGTCGCGGAACAGCAGCGACCGGTTGCCCCAGGGCATCGTGGTGGGCTCGTTGACGAAGTCAGTGACGAAGCCGGTCAGGTTCTGGTGAATGCGGTCCACGTCGTCGACGAGGAACTCGGTGATCACGCTGTGGTTGCCCGCCGGGCGGGCAGAGCCCGGGGCGAACAGCGGGACGGTGCGGGTGCTGGCGATCGCGAGGGTGGCGTCGGGGGTCTTGAGTTCTGCGAAGTCATCCGTGGCCCACATCGCCTTCACCCCTGTGGCTCGCTCGTAGAACTCGACGAGGCGTGCGACGTCGCTGGTGATGATGCGGATCGAGACGAAGTCCATGGTGATCTCCTTGGCAAATGGAATCGCTGCACGTCGCAGGCTAGGAGAAATAGTGGACAGAATCGGTCCGGTATTCGCATAAGGTTGTGAACATGCCTCGCCCCACCGGCCGCGTGCTGACCCTCCTGGAGCTGCTGCAGTCGGGCGGCACCCGGACTGTGGCCGAACTCGCCGACCGGCTCGGCGTCGAAGGGCGCACCGTGCGGCGCTATGTGGACCAGTTGATCGACCTGGACGTGCCCGTGGAATCGGTGCGCGGCCGCTACGGTGGGTACCGGCTCGCCCCCGGGTACCGCTTGCCTCCGCTCATGCTCAGCGACGACGAGGCGCTGGCCGTGCTGCTCGGCCTGGTCTCCGGCCGCCGAGCGGGGTTGACGACGACGGAGCGCACGGCGAGCGAGACGGCATCGGCGAAGATCCGGCGGGTGCTGCCCAAGCACGTCGCCCGTCGGCTCGACACACTCCTGGAGGCTCTCGCCTTCACGCATCAGCCCGGTGAGTTCGACACCCCGGACGCCGAGGTCCTGCTCACCGTCGCCGATGCTGTGCGCCACCGCCGGCCGGTCTCGATCCGCTACTCCGACCGCGACGGACGGCGCAGCGAACGCACGCTGAACGCGTACGGGATCGTCGCCCATTCGGGCCGGTGGTACGTCACGGGCAAGGACCCCGAGATCGGCGAGGACCGAACCTTCCGGCTCGATCGCATCGCAGACGCGCGGACCCTGCCCGGCTCATTCGAGGCGCCCGTGGGTCCCGATCCGGCACAGCGCGTGTTGTCAGGGTTCGCCACGGCCGAGTACCGGCACGAGGTGACCTTGCGGATCCACGCGACAGTTGAGCAGATCCGCGCCCACCTTCCCGCCAGCGTCGCGAGCCTGGAGGAGCACGCGCCCACGGCAGACAAGGACCTGGCGACCGAGCGCTGGCTGCGCGTCCAGCTACGGGCGGAGCGGCTCGACTGGTTGCCTCCGCTACTCGCCTCACTCGGCCGTCCGTTCGTCATCGAGCGCCCCGATGAACTGCGCAACCTCGTCATCGCGCTCGCCGAACGCCTCGCGTCCAACGCCCGCCAAGCCTGACCGCGGCGAACCAATGTCATGAGATGGCACAACTAGCGCGACCGGACATGACGGTGGCCCGTCCCGTGAGATCCGGGGCGGGCCACCGACGCGTGTGTGGTCGTGAAGGGCGGTCGCCTACGCGGCGAAAGGCTCCATGAGGCTTCAGCCGAACGATCATCCTCATGGGCAATAGGTGAGGCCCGGGGACACTGTCCCCTCCACAACCACACACGCCGCAACCCAGCCGGATGCCCGGGCATTCCCATCCGGGTGACACCAGGCGGGGCCGGCGCAGGCGGGTGTGGGGATGCGCGCGACGAAGAGCAGCATGCGGAAGGCTTCAACAGCGATTCGGCCGTTCAGCGTCTCGGCTGGGCGTCCCGAAGTCAAAGGCTCCCTTCGATCACAGACTGGTGCCCGGCGTCATTTCCTCGACAGGCGGGTTCAGAGGGGGCCGCAGGCGCTGGCGTCAGGGGAGCGCGGAGGGTGAGGCTGGAGGCGAGCAACAAGGCACTGACGTGCCGATTGTCATCGGCGGCCCTGTCTGCGCCTGCCCTTTGACCGGACGGCAACGATGATCGGCATCCGTGCGGGAGCTGGGAGAAGGCGGCGCCAGGTTCGCCGATCTGCCGGCTGGGAGAGAAGGCCGCCGTGCGCACGGTCACCGCTGCGGGCAGCGCAGCGGTGACCAGTGCTCGGCCAGTAAGCGCAATGAGCGAGCGAGGGGCTGGAGGTAGCCGTGGCCATCCTCGTATTTCTTCTTCTTGTCACCGCGACGATCTTGATATTGGTTGGCACACTCGTGCTCTTCATCGGCGCCCTCCTGGCCCTGGTCGCCGTCCTCCTGGCCGCCATCGGTGGATTCCTGATTTTCATGGGGATGGCCATGCTCGCAGCAGGGGCCCTCTTCCTGATCCAAAGGGCGCTGAGGCGGATGTGTGGGCGGGCGCGGGGGCCTACGCCAACGACCTCGACGACCCCCGTGCGCTGATCGCGGTCTCCGCGGCCTTTCAACCGGTTCAAGGCCGACAAGGACCCGACCCAGTGGCTGCCCCCGGCCGCCGGCTACCGGTGCACCCACGTCACCGACTGGATCGCCGACAAGACCCGCTACCAGTTGAGCGCGCTCACCGAAGAACTGGCCGCCTGCCCCGACCAGCCCATCACGGTCACCCTCGCCCGCTGAACACGAGTCCGGGCCCCACCGCTACGGGGGGGGGAAGCGGTGGGCCCAGACTGGGCCACGCTCCCACACCCCCACCCCCCAGCGCACGGCATCCGCGCTCTTTGGCTCCGGTCACGTGCAGGCTGTCTGGTCAGCTGAGGCCGACGCGTCTGAGCACGCTCATCCAGCTGGCGACGGTGACAGTGGCGCGCCGCGCGGCGGCCGGGGTCGCCTAGCCGCCGCGGAGCACGGTGACGTTTCCCGAGGCCGGATTCCAGATCGCCTGTTCACAGCGGCTCGGCGATCTCCCACAGCCCATCCGGAACAATCCAACTCCACGTACCCCGCCCCATAGACAGCCCAACGAGCGACCACCACATAGGACACCGTCTAAGCGTCTGAGTTGGCCACTGAGCGGTTCAGATGGCCGGTCGGGCCAGCTGAACCGCTCCTTACCAGAAGCGCTCATGCCGTCGCCCGCGCGAATCGATGAAGTACCACCGGGTACACGGAAGGGGTGCCGAACAGCGCCGCCGGACGGGAGTGTGTGCCATGTCGCCCGAGGTGCGGACCCATGAATGGTCGCTGACCTCCCCCGCTCTCGCGGAGCACCTGATCGAAACGGTTTCGCATGTCCGGGTCCGCGACCTGGACACGTTGCGTCGGCACTTCCCCGGTCTGGGCCCGGAGGAGATCGCCGATCACCTGGTCACCGGGGCTGTGCGGGGCACCGAGGCCGTCGGAGCGGGCGTGGGTTCGGCCGCGGCGTTGCCCACACCTCCGGCAATGCCCCTCGAGCTGGCCGCAGGCATTCTCGGGACGGCATCCGTCGAGTTCAAGCTCATCGCCGAACTTCACGAGGTGTACGGTCTGCCTGCGCCTGGAACAGCTCGACAGCGTGCCGCACTGTATCTCGCGGAGTGGACGGAAGGGCGCGGCCTGAACATCACCAAGCCGACATCCGCGGTCACTCTCATGCTCAGCGTCCGGCTGAGGAAAGAACTGCGCCGACGGCTGCTCACGCTCGCCGTCCGCAAGATCCCTACGCTGACACCCTTCATGGTCGGCGCGGCCATCGGCGCCTTGCTGAACCACTACGACACCACAAGGCTCGCCGGGCGCATCCGTGCCGACCTGCGTGCGCGTCAGGTCCCCTGGCAGGCGCTGCCCACGCAGGAGTCGGCACCCGCGGGTGCCGACTCCTGAGCCACCGCCATTCGGTTCACGGACGATTTCCGTCCTGCCGCACGAAACGTCCGATGGGCGCGCGTATCCGCGGCGCGCCGGGCCGCTGCGACTGACCTCGCGAGCCGGGGCCGGCTGGCAGTTGGGAGCCGCCCATGTTCTATTACTTACTCAAATACGTCCTTCTGGGGCCGATGCTGCGGCTGCTGTTCCGGCCGCGGACCGAGGGGCTCGAGCACGTTCCGGCCAAGGGCGCGGCGATCGTTGCCGGCAATCACCTGTCCTTCGCGGACACCCTCCTCATGCCCGCGGTCCTGAAACGGCGCATCACGTTCCTGGCCAAGGCCGAGTACTTCACGGCGCCGGGCCTCACGGGCCGACTGACCGCGTGCGTTCTCCGCGGTGCCGGGCAGATTTCGGTCGACAGGTCGGGCAGGGCCGCGGGGCAGGCGGCGATCCGGGAGGGGCTGGAGGTGCTGGCGAAGGGAGAGCTACTCGCGATCTACCCGGAGGGCACGCGCTCGCCCGACGGGCGACTGTACAAGGGCAAGGTCGGGGTGGCAGTGATGGCGCTGTGCGCGCAGGTTCCGGTGATTCCGTGCGCGATGGTGGGGACGTTCGAGATCTGGCCCCCGGGGCATGTCCTGCCGAGGATCCGGCCGGTCTTGATCCGTTTCGGGGAACCGCTGGACTTCTCGCGCTTTACGGGTATGGCGAACCAAAAAACGGTGCTGCGGGCCGTCACGGACGAGATCACGTACGCGATCTTGCGGCTTTCGGGCCAGGAGTACGTGGATCGGTACGCGGCCGACGTGAAGGCCGGACAAGCGAAGGGGCGGCGCCAGTGAGGTTCCGCCGCCCCTTGGCTGCTATCCGGTCCGCGCGGGCCCTCCGTTACGAACGAGCACCAGGGACACCCTGTCGGCCACCCCCTCCGGGCCAACTGAAGCACTCACTGCCAGGGTCACGGCCCGCCCCTTGCGTACCGCGAGGATCCCGTCCGCATCACAGACCGCGACCAGCTTCGCCGCCGACGCCGCCAATCTCATCCAGCGTCGCCTGGACCGAGTTCTGGGTCAGCAACTCACCTGGTCGGGATGCCCGCTGTCGATATCGGCCACATTATGACCCCTCATACCGCGTCGTCCCTGGCGGTGATACGGGTCACGGTGACCTCGACGGTGACCCGCTCTGCGTCACCGAGGGCGGCGAGATAGGAGACGGAGGCGGACGCCACCCGGTCGTGGACGTTTTGAGCGATGTCCATCGCCCGCCGGCCCTCGGTCAGGACGCAGCGCACCTCGATGTGCCATCCCGAACCGTCCGGCGCTCGGTCGGCGCGGATGCCTGCCTCGGGCGGTGCGCGATGAGGCGTGGTGTCTGTCCTGGTGGGAGCGGCAGCTTCCGCGAGGAGTCGGGCGAGGCGGGGTTGCAGGGCCGCCACGTCGGGAACGGAGAGGGCTGCCTCGGCTGCGACCCCGAGGAGGGTGGTTGTGCGGAAGGTGGTCATCACGCACCACCGCCGGTCGGGAGGTCGTAGGCAGGGGGCGGCTCCGGCTCCAGGACGTCGACCACGCTGATGTCGACGACCGTCACGGCCAGACCCAGGTCACGTTCGGCCGAGTGGAGAACCGATCGGCGTACCTGCTGGACACGGTCGGGCAGCGGGCGGTCGAGAGCGGCTGCCAGGGTCATGGCCACCCGCACGTCGGTGCCCTCTCCCTCGGGTACGAGTCGGCAGGCCGCGGCCCTGGCACCGGATACCGTGTCCGCCGCTTGCCGCAGAACTTTCGCCGCGGTGCTCTCGGCGATCCGCAGTTCCCGGTCCGGGTCGGCCAGGGGCAGCAGCCGTCCGAGCCGTACCTCTGCCCTGACGACGTCCATGACGCGGTCGGCAAGTGCGTACAGGCCGGGAGTGTCCTCGGCGCGCAGTGCCCGGGTGGCCGCGTTCACCGTGGCCAGTCCCGCTACGGCCTCGCGGCAGTGAGGGCAGGAGAGGGTGTGCGGGTCCGCGGTCGGCGCCGCGTCGCACGCCTGCTCCCAGACCCGGCTGAGCAGGCGACCGCAGGGCAGCGCCTCATCACCTGGGAACGGGGGAGGGTCGTTGGTGGCCGGGCCAGCGCGAGGCCCGTCGGTTCCGGGCGGTTCGGAAGGCTGTGCGTGCGGGTCGTCTAGCGCCATGGGCCCATCGCCTCCTGCAGGGATCGGCGTGCCCTGAACAGTCTGCCGCGCACCGTCTGCTCACTGGTCCGGGTCACGTGGGCGATCTCCTTGTAGGACAGGCCCTGCACCTCGCGCAGGATCCAGCAGATCCTCTGCCGGGCATCGAGTTCGGCGAGCGCCTGGGAAAGGGCGGCGGCGGCCGCGTCCTGCTCGGCAGTCCGGGCGGGCTGGCTCCAGGCGTTTCCCGCCGCGGGCTCGGCGACGGTGTCCAGGGGGAGGGGCGGCGGCCGGTGGCGGCGCATGCTCAGACAGCGGTTGACGGTGATCCGGTACATCCAGGTACGGAACTCCGCGCTGTGGCGGTATTCCGGCAGTCGCCGCCAGGCGCTGACGAAGGCGTCCTGAACGGCCTCCTCGGCGTCCTGGGGGTTGCCGAGCATGCAGCGGGCCAGGGCCAGCAGGGGCCGTCCGTGCCTCTGGACGAGAACGGCGAAGGACTCCTCGTCTCCCTCGGCCGCCCGTACGGCCAGCAGTCCATCCGGCAGATCGAGTCCCGGCAGGTCGCGTCCCGGCGGTGGGGAAGCAGCGCGTTCGGCCATGGTGCTCCCGCCCAAATTCGGGCCCCCGTGTACCAGAGAGACAACAAGTGACGCACGTCACATTCTATGCGTGTGAGAAACGCACCGCTCTCGATGTCCAACTCTTCGACGGGCGCCACACCGGTGCCCGGCCGACCGATCGAGGCGACCGCCATGACGGACAACATCACCAGCGTCGGCGGGGGTAGCCGGCCCGAGGCGGGCGTGAGCGCGCTGAAGGGCCGTACGGGGGCCGGGACTCCGGCCGAAACACGGGGTAGGACCACCATTGCGGACGGGGTGGTGGCCAAGATCGCGGGCATGGCCGCCCGCGAGGTACCGGGCATCTACAGCCTGGGAGCGGGGATGGCCCGCGCGCTCGGCGCCATGCGGGAACGCGTCCCCGGTGGAGGCGGAGGCGGAGCCGTCACGCGGGGAGTGAAGGTCGAGGTCGGTGAGCGGCAGGCCGCCGTGGACCTGGACGTCGTCGTCGAGTACGGCGTCTCCATCGTCGACGTCGCCGGCGGCGTGCGCACCAACGTGATCAGCGCCGTGGAACGGATGACGGGACTGGATGTCGTCGAGGTGAACGTCGCCGTCGACGACGTCCATCTTCCCGACGAGGAGGGAGAGGCGGAACCGGACGAGGCCCGCGTGAGGTGATCCACCGCCGCGCCCGGCGAGGGTGCGGGTGATCGCGCGAACGGTGACGTACGTTCGCGAGACGGGTGAGTGCATGATGAACGCAGCGACGACGGGCCTCGGGGTCGGCATGGCTCTGGGCTTCGCTGGTTACTTCGGCGGCTTCTGGGCATTCCTGCTGGTTCTGGTCCTGGGTACGGCGGGGCTGATCATCGGCCTCGTCGTGCAGGGCGACGTCGACCTCCGGGCACGGAGGCAGCGGTGACGACCCGGCCCGGGTCCCCCGGCGCGGGGTCGGGCCCACCGGTACTGGCCGCCGGACTGCCGCCCCCGGCTGAGCGGGGCGCCACCATCATTCCGGACAGGGTGGTCGCCCGTATCGCCGTCCAGGCCGCACGCACGGCCCAGTCCCGGCGCGCGGCCGTACCGCCCGACCGGAGCGCGCCGATGACACCGAGCGCCTCCGCCGCCGTCCGAACCGGATCGGTGCGCCTGCATCTGAGCATGGACCTGCCCTACCCCACCGACATCCCCGATGTCTGCGAGCGGATCCGGCAGGACGTCGCCGAACGGGTGGCTCAGCTGACCGGCTTGCGGGTGGGAGAGGTCACCCTCACCGTCCGGCGGCTGTTGACCGGCGCCAACGCGAGCCGGGGGCGGGTCCGGTGAGCGGCCGCGCGGTCCGGGGCGCCGGGCACGCCGTGCGGGAAAGGGGCTGGCGATGACCTCCGACCCCGGCCCTCCCGGCCGCAGCTCCGCCCCGTCCTCGCACCCTGCCACAGTGCCGCTCACCAAGGAGACCGATTCCCCCGAACGCGACGCACCCACCCCGGACCTCACGACCGGTGCGCGGGACAGAGGGCACCGAACCCACCGGCCGTGGTCGCAGCGCCGTATCCCGGCCGCGCTGGTCGCCTCCGTGATCCTCGTGGCGGCGGTCGCGGCGCTGGTCGACGTCATCGCCGTACGGGCGGGACGCCCGGCGGCGGCCTGGCGACGGCACGTGGCCGACGAACTGGCCACACGCTCCGTGGACGACGTCTGGATGCTCACGGGAGCCGCCGTGGCCGCCGCCGTCGGTGTCTGGCTGATCGTCCTGGCCCTCACCCCTGGCCTACGCCACTGGCTGCCCCTGCGTTCACCCGCACCCGGGCTGCGGGCCTCTCTGGACCGCGACGGCGCCGCCGATCTGCTGCGCGACGCCGCCATGCGGGTACCGGGGGTCAGCAAAGCTCGCATCCGGGTGCGCCGCCACCGCGTCAAAGCCCGCGCGGACGTCCGCTTCCGCGATCCCCGTCAGGTGAAGGACGACCTCACCGCCGTTCTCGACGAGGAACGCGACCGGCTGGCCCTCGCCCGCCCTCCCCGCATTGTCGTACGGGTGCAGCAACGCACCGACTGACCGAAAACCCGCAGCCCCGGAGCCCGCACCATGACGCCGCAACCCGTACTCAACCGCACTCTGCTGGCCCTCACCGGACTGGTCCTGCTCGGCGGCGGACTGCTTATCCTCTTCGCCGGGCTCGACCTCTACCGGCGACACGATCTGGTCCCGCCCCCCGGCTGGCCGCTGACCACCCCGGGCGACGTCCTGCTCGGCTCCGCCGACCGGGCCCGCTGGAGCAACCAGGGCTGGTGGTGGTGGCCTGCGGTCATCGCCGCCCTCGCCCTCGTCGCCCTGCTTGCCCTGTGGTGGCTGCTCGCCCAGCTGCGCCGAAGCCGCCCCGGACCGCTGCCCGTCGGCGGCACACCCCCGCAGGAAGGCGTCGAACTGCGCGGCAGCGCGCTCAGCGACGCGATCGGGGCCGAAGCCGGTGCCCTGCCGGGATTCGAGCATGCGGTGGTACGCATCACCGGCCGGCCCGCCCACCCCCGCACCCACGTTCGACTCACCCTTACCCCTCACACCGCACCCGGCGCCGGCCTCGGCACCTTCTGCGAAGGCCCTCTCCGCACCGCTCGTCGGTCCACCGGCCTCACTGACATGCCCACCGAGGCCCGCCTACAAGTTGCCCGCCACAAACCACACCGCGCGGAGTAAGAGGTCGCGCGGACAGGCGGCCGCCGGGACGGCGTTGACAGGTGTGTACTCCAGCTGAGCTCAGGAGGGCCCGGCGGCCTGTCACTCGGGTGAGAGCCGTATCCGTGCAGGGCGGGAACTACAGCTTCCAGCCGCGCAGTTGGTCGGCGACGTCCTGGACGCTGATGCGGGTGTCGCGGACCTTGCGGATCAGGTCGGACAGTGCGCCGTAGGGGGGATCGATGCCCTCGCCGGCCTGGGCCATGTACTGGGCGGCGATGAACGCGGCGTACAGGCTGTTGCGGTGCGGGAGCGGCTCCAGGCGCACGATCGTGTGGAGCAGGGCCGCGGCACGCCAGGCCGTGTCCGGATCGGCGGCCGCGAGGGTGGGCAGCCGGGTCTTGTGGCGGGCGACGGCGGCCACCAGCGCGGAGTAGTCCGCCACGGTCAGGTCGTCGTGGCCGAGCGCGTTCTCCTGGACGTCCAGCAGCCAGGATACGTCGATGTAGAGGGGCGGCATCAGGCGGCAGCGGCTCCGTCGCGTTCGGCGGGCGGCACTTCGTCGGGGAAGGCCTCGTCGAACTCGTCGCGCAGCCGGTCGGCCCATTGGGTCGCGCCGGCGATGAATTGCTTGCGCTGCATCTCGCGGATGCCGAGGTCGTGGAGGTACTGCTTGAGGCTCTTGCCCTCGGCGGCGGCCGCGGCTCGGACGCCCTCGAGTTCCTCGTCGGTGAAGGACACGTTCAGCGATGGCATACCGGCAATGGTACCTAGTAGGTACCTGCCGGGTGAAGTGAGACGACGGAGGGGCTCCCTTGCCCGGCCGCTGACGCGCTCTCCCGGTCCCACACCACCGAGACTTAAGATCTTCGTCCGGCTGTCCAGGCAGGTCACCCACCTCCCGGTCCGCCGGGCACGATCCGTCAGCCTGAGCGAGTCCCGGCGGGCCGCAACCGCTGGACGGAGAGCTGGCCCGCCGCTACGGGGGGGGAAGCGACGGGCCAGCGCGTCCACACTGCCACAGCTGTAGCCAGGTCGTACGGCGGGACAGCGAAGTGATGTGTTCGTGGCCGCCACCCGGCGGCCACGACGAACGCGAGGGTCTCGGTCTAACTAAGGGCCTTCCCGAGAGGGCAGTTGGTCTTGGGGATGTTCGAGTGCCGGGCCGTGACATCTCGTGGCTGCCGGGCGGGCAACGCCTCGCTTTAGACCGTGTGCGTGGTCCTGGTCCTCACTTTGGTGGCGGTCGCGTGGGCGCTGGGCGGAAGTCTCAAGGAGGCCCTGGCCGTGATGTCTCAAGGCAGAGCGACGGCGTCCGGCGTCTTCGTGGCCGCCACCAGCGTCGGTGGTCGGGTGGTGTTGCCCCCCGGCTGCCTTGGACGGATGCCTTGTCAAGACCAGACTTCGACGCCTGTCCACAGATCGACAGCGTCCAGGGCAGTCGGGCGTCAATACCCGCCACTAGATCACTCGTTGGCGTTGGTGGTGCGAGCCCACCGCATGGCGACCTCTTGATACGCCCGAGCCGTTTGAGCTCCCGCGCAGACCGGGGCCCGTGGCAACGCGGCATCGAGGCGGAGGCCGAGCGCCTCCGGGACGTCTTCCGCGCTGACTGGGCCCACCAGCCGCCGCTGGTCGAGGACGCCCTGGGCAAGCAGATGCTCGCCCTGCTCGTCCAACTGGAAGCAGCCTGCACCGCAACCGACCAGCTCGCGGAGGCGGTGGAAGAGGTGTTCCCTCAACACCCGGACGCAGAAATCCTGCTGAGTTTCCCCGGGCTCGGCATCCAGCTCGCCGCCCGGAGCCTGGCTGAGATCGGGACGACCACACCCGCTTCACCGACGCCCGCGGCCTGAAGCCATACGCCGGGTCCTCGCCCATCACCCGGGCCTCCGGCAAGAAGTCGTCCATCACCCGGCGCTGGGTCAAGAACGACCGACTCAACCACGCCGGCTACCTCTGGGCCTTCGCTTCACTGCGGGCATCTGCCGGAGCCAACGCCCACTACCGGCGACGACGCGAGCACGGTGACTGGCACGCAGCCGCCCAGCGCAACCTCTTCAACCGCATGCTCGGCCAGCTCTACCACTGCATCCAGCACCACAGCCTGTTCGATGAGCACACCGCGTTCCCCACCGAACTCACTGCCGCTGCTTGACACATTGGCAACGTGAGGTGTCTGCCTTCATGCACCCACCGGCCAAGATCACGCGACCAGGCGCCCCGTTCGATCAGAACCGACCTCCCCGTGCCCGGGCGCGGCCGGGGTCGTGCCCGGGGCACGCTGTGCTGTCAGCGGACGACGTCGAAGACGTTCTTCTGCAGCCCGTTGGCGTAGACCTCGTGCTCGACCAGCTTGAGCTTCTGGGTGTCCTTGTCGGTGGTGCTGAACAGACGCTTGCCCGCGCCGAGCAGGAGGGGGAAGACGAGCAGGTGGTAGCGGTCGATCAGGCCGGCGTCCGAAAGCCTCTGGTTCAGGGTGGCGCTGCCGTGGACGATGATCGGGCCGCCCTCGGTCTCCTTCAACGCAGCCACCTCGTCGAGCGAGCGCAGGATGGTGGTCTCGCCCCAGTTCGACACCAGGTCGCCCTCGGTGAGGGTGGTGGAGACGACGTACTTCGGCATCACCTTGTAGTCGGCGAAGTCCTCCATGTCCGGCCATACCGGGCTGAACGCCTCGTAGCTGGTCCGGCCCATCAGTATCGCGGAGGCTTCCTTCTGCTCCTGTCCCTTGATGCCGAACGCCTCGGGGAGGAACTCGACGTCCTTGAAGGTCCAGCCGGAGTTGCGGTAGCCGGGCTCACCGCCCGGGGCCTCCACGACACCGTCAAGCGAGATGAAGGCGGTGCTGATCAGGGTGCGCATAGGGGGTTCCTCGGAATCTCGTGTCTGGTTCTCAGCAGGTTCGGCCGGTGCCCGCTTCGACCACGCTCGTGGCTGCGGTGCGCCAATCATGATCTATGACTGCGGATCACGGCGAAACTCATCGCACCTTCGCCGGTCCCGGCGGCCTCGGCCACCGGGACCGGTCCACGTTCTCAGATCACCTGGTACTACATCAGGGCTTCCCGGTGCTCGGATGGCGCCGTAACCCCGAGTTACTCAGGAGGCCCTACCCTCATGCGGCGGCCACTTCAAGTCATCTGATCAGGAACCCTGTTCGATCCGCAGCTCCGAGGTTCGCTACGACAACGGCTTCCCAATCAGGAACCGTCCGGCTGCCCTGCCACCGCAACACGGGCAAGCGCGCGGGCAGCATCTGCAAGTACTGCCCGCGCCGCCGTTATCCGTCCGAACCGCGATTACGCCGAGGTCGCGGCCGCCTCCTCTGCCGTGATCTGCGGACGGCCTCGCCCGGCCGCGAGCGACCGCGAACCTGTGGCGGCCGGATCCGCCGGGCGGCGCAGATGCCAGTCCGTCACCGCCTGGTAGGCAGTGGCGACTTCCAGGAGCCGGTCCTCTTCGTACGGGGCACCGCCGATGATCACGCCGACGGGTACCTGGCCGCTGTCGAAGCCGATCGGGAAGGCGATCTCCGGCAGGCCGAGGATGTCGAAAGGTACGGGGCCGGTCTGGAGCAGTACGTCGCAGCTGCCCAGGACGCCGTCGAGTACCTCCCGCAGCAGGTGGTTCTTGGCGCGCTGCCCGGTGATCCACTCGTCACCGGAGAGCATCAGTCCCTGCAGCCAGCTGAGCGAGGAGACGCCGAAGGACGTGAGATCCGTGCGCAGCCAGTGCCGGAATGGCTCGCTGCGCTCACTGAGCCGGATCGCGTTGAAGGTGCCGGTGAGCAGGTCCCAGTCCTCGGGGTAGGCGACGTCGACAAGCGTGGCGCCGGAGATGCCGGCGACCTTGTCGAGGAAGGCCTTGCGCAGGGCGAGTACGTCACCCGACGCGCTTCCGAGGTAGTCGGTGGGGACGCCGATCCGGGTCGCGCGGCGCAGCCGGACCTTTCCGCTGTGCGAGACGACGGGGGTGGCGGAGCGTACGAGGTCGGGCACCTCGGGCAGACCGAGCGTGCGTGGATCCTTCGGGTCGGGTCCGGCGAGGACCGTCAGCATGAGAGCCGCGTCCATCGCGTCGCGGGCGAGCGGTCCGCTGTGGTCTCGGGTGAAGGTGAGCGGAATGATGCCGTGGATGGACGTGCGGCCCATGGTGGGCTTCAGTCCGGTCAGGTTCTGCTGGTTGGACGGATTGGTGATGCTGCCGCCGGTCTGGGTGCCGATCGAGGATGTCGCCATGCGGGCGGCGACAGCGCACGCCGGGCCGGTCGAGGACCCTCCGGGGTCCGTGGCCGGGTTGTTGGGCGTCCAGGCGTTGACGGTGGTGATCGTGCCGTTCGGAGTGGTCGCGCGGGTGGTGGCGAGCGGGCCCATCTGGCCCTTGCCGAGCACGATGCAGCCCGCCGCCTTGAGCCGGGCGACCGCGGTCGCGTCCTCGTCCGGCACGAAGTCCGCGAAGATGAAGGAATTGGCGCGGGTGGCGATGCCGTTCGTGAAGTAGTTGTCCTTGATGCACAGCGGGATGCCTGCCAGCGGTCCGCGACTGCTCTTCCCGGCGTCAACATCGCGTGCCGCCGCGAGCGCCTGGCTGCCGACGACGTCGGCGTAGGCCTGGTACGTCGCGTCGAACTTCTTGATCCGGTCCAGGTGCGCCTGGACGAGGTCGACGGCTGTCAACTGCTTCCGCCGCAGGAGCACGGCGGCCTCGGCGAGCGTCGCCTCGGTCGGGTCCTTGCGCGCGGCGTCACGTACTGCCACGTCCGGAACGGTGACCTTGGGCGTACGGCTTTTGGCGGAGGCGGGGATGGCCTGCGCGAGGGTAACGCCCGCGGCGACGGCAGTGGAACTGGCCAGGAAGACCCGGCGGTTGAATTCGCGGCTCATCGTCAGTCCGCCTCTCTGGTCCAGGCCTCGGTGATGGACGGGTACTCCAGCGGCGCGGAAGCCTGCTGTGCGTACGCGGCCGCCGAGGTGCCGCTCGCGGGCGGCGCCCAGGCGGCGATTGCGGGCGGAGTGCTCTTGACGAACGCGCGCAATGACAACAGGGCCTGTGCTCGGGTCGGCGCGCCCGTCTTGGAGTCGCTCTGTTCGGGGAGCTGGTTGAGGTCGACTCCGGCCAGTGCGAGTCTGGCCTGTATATAGGCGTCCAGTTGCGCGTCCGTCGGCTGTTGCGGCTCGCTCACGGCTCGGATCCTCCAATGATCGGGCTTACGGGCCGCGAATCAACCAGGCGGTGATTTCGGACGTAGTGATCGTTTGCTGCGGCGGCGTTACGTGTCCCTCTCACAGATTTGGGCCGGCCGTACCGGCTGGGGTGCCGTCCTCGTTCGGGCTCAGGTCACTGGATTGGGCCGGCTCCGCTCACCATGCGTTGATGACCGGCGCGTCGGGCGTGTGCTGTCGCCAGGCCTCGTTGAGACGCGTGAGCCGGTCCGCGGCGGCGATGCCGTGCAGGGACGCCACCTTGCCGTCGCTGACTTCGAACGCGACGGCGCCCACGACCCGGTCGCCGACCACGGCGAGGACGGCCGGGGAACCGTTGACCAGCGCGATATACATCGCGGCCGAGCCGCCGGCCAGCCGCCGCTTGGCCGGCGTGGGCTTGAACCCGGCCCGCACGTAGGAGGCGACCCGCTCGCGGGTCGTGTACCGCAGCAGCCGCTTGGCCAGTCCGGCGCCGTCCGAGACCGCCGTCACGTCATCGGTGAGCAGCGCCACCAGCCGTTCGGTGCGCCCCGACGTGGCAGCGGCGAGGAACTCCTCGACGACCCGGCGCGCGGACGCGGGGTCCGCCTCCGCGCCGCGGCGACGCCCGGCGGCGACCCCGACCCGGGCCCGGTGGACATGCTGCTGGCTCGCGGACTCGGTGATGTCGAGGATCTGGGCGATCTCGGCGTGGCTGTACGAGAACGCCTCGCGCAGGACGTAGACGGCCCGTTCGACCGGCGAGAGGCCCTCCATGAGGGTCAGTACGGCCAAGGACACCGATTCGCGCTGCTCGAAGGTCTCGGCGGGGCCGAGCATCGGGTCGCCCTCGAGAAGCGGCTCGGGCAGCCAGGCACCCACCGCGCGCTCGTGGCGTGCCTGCGCCGAGCGGAGCCGGTCGCGGCAGAGATTCGTGACGACCTTGGTCAGCCACGCCTCCGGCACCTCGACCCGTTCGCGGTCTGCGGCCTGCCAGCGCAAGAACGTGTCCTGCACGGCGTCCTCGGCGTCGGCGGCCGAGCCGAGCAGACGGTACGCGAGCGAGGCCAGCCGGCCCCGGCTGGCCTCGAACCGATCGACGGCTGCGCTGTCCATGCGCAACAGGCTAGGCGGCGGCCCTCACACGGGCCCGGCCGGGCTCGGTGGCCAGGCCGCGCTTGCGCTTCGGCATGCCGAAGGTCGGGTGGGCGATGCCCCACCCGGCCCCCTTGAGAATGCCCGACTTGAGCCGCGCGGCGGCCTTGCCGCCCAGGTACCAGGATTTCGACCGGGCGTCTCCGTCCACCATCTGGAAGATCGCGTCCCGCCGCCCGAGGCTGATGTGGTTGCCGTGGTACTGCAGCCCGGTGGCCGGGACCTCACTGCCCGTCAGGCGCGCGATGATCGCGGCGGTCGCCTGCATGGTGGTCAAACCGGCCGAGGCACAGGACATCGGCAGCGGCAGGCCGTTGTCGCCGATCGCGTAGGCGCAGTCACCGGCGGCGTAGACGTCCGGGTGCGAGACCGAGCGCATGGTGCGGTCGACGACGATCTGGCCGCTCCCGGCGACCTCCAGGCCGCCGGCGGCGGCGATGGGGCGCACGGCGAACCCGGCCGACCACACGGTCACATCGGCCGGGATGAACCGACCGTCGGCGGCGATCGCCCGTGCCGGCTCGACGGCTTCGATGCCGGTGTGCTCGTGGACGGTGATGCCGAGCCGGTCGAAGGCCTGGCGCAGGTGACGGCGGGCCCTCGCAGACAGCCAGGCGCCCAGCTCGCCGCGGGCGGCGAGCGCGACCGAGAGTTCGGGCCGGGACTCGGCGAACTCGGTGGCGGTCTCGATCCCGGTCAGCCCCTCACCGACGACCAGCACGGTGCCGCCCTCGCCCAGAGCGGCCACGCGCTCACGCAGACGCAGCGCCGAGGACCGGCCGGTCACATCGAAGGCGTACTCGGCCACGCCGGGCACGCCATGGTGGGCGACCGAGCTGCCGAGCGCGTAGACAAGCGTGTCGTACGCGACCTCGCCGTCGCCGTCCTCGCCGGTCACCGCGACGGTCCTGCGCTCGGGGTCGACGCCGGTGACGCGCGCCAGGCGCAGCCGCACCCCGGTGCCCGCGAAGACGTCGGCGAGCCTGCGGAACGCGAAGTCCTGGCCGACCGCGAGCTGGTGCAGCCGCATCCGCTCAACGAAGTCGGGCACGGCGTTGACCACGGTGATCTCGGTGTCGGCAGGAGACAGCCGGCGGGCCAGGTTCCCGGCGGCGAAGGCCCCGGCGTATCCGGCGCCGAGTACGACGATGCGGTGCTTCATGGCGTTGCTCCCTGTCTCGTTCGCGTGCCCCTTGAACGAGACGGCGCCCCGATAGCTGACAGAAGCCGGATGTGATACAGGTCACCTAACCAGGACAAGCGGGCCGAGCCTCCGACAGGCGCTCGGGCCTGTCTGGGGCACTGTCGTACCTCTGGTGACGTGACGGCCCGCGTGCACGAGCGCGCCGGCCGCACATCCGCCCTGCGCAGCCCAGCGTTCCCTCGTGACCACCCGTCAGCCGACGAACCGTCAGCCGACGACCAAGGCCAGCACGCCGACGACGGGCGGTCAGCGGCCCAGGCGTCGCATCCCCGGGTGCGGGAAGTCGCCCGGACCACCGCCACCGCCTGCGACGGGCAGTGCCGCCCCGGCTCGTCTGATCTGCGGGATCAATGCGGCAGGCCGGCCTCGGCCGCCCGGCGGAAGACGTCCCCACACGCGGGTGACGGCCACCAAGAAGACGACGGTGAAGAAGGGGTCCGCCCGCAGACCCCGGCGCAGCGCCTGGACCACACAGCCCTCGCCATTGGCGGTCAACACGAGTGGCGGCTCTGGTCCGCTTCTTGGGGTCGTCTTCTTGGGGTCCTCTACACAGCGTGGCTCGATTCACGGGCCCGCCTCGATGCCGAACGAACCAGCCTGGCCCGCTGGACGAGGGACGTAGCGGCCCTGTCCCACTCGGGATACGCGAAAGCGAACCCGGCCGCGCGCAGCCGGCCCGGCACCACCCGACGGCTCTTGAGCAACAGCTCCGTGTCCGAACGCAGCGCGAACGCCCCCAACTCGGCCATCCAGCGCGTCGCCGGCAGCCCCACCGGGACGCCCCAGGCGGTGCGCAGCGCCCGCATGAAGTCCCGGTGCGGAAGAGGTCCGGGCGAGGCGAGGTTCACCGGGCCCTCGAGGTCCTCCCGGGCGATCAGGAACTCCACCGCCCGCACGAAGTCCTCGTCATGGATCCAGGAGACGTACTGCGCGCCGCCGGCCACCGGACCGCCCAGCCCGAGTCGCGCCAGCCGCGACAGTACGTCGAAGACACCGCCCCGATCCGGGCTCATGACCATCGCCGAGCGCAGCGCCACCTTGCGGGTCGCGGGAGTCGGTGCCTCGGCCTGCGCGCGCTCCCAGTTCTCCGCGATCTCGACGCTGTACGCCCAGTAGTCCGGCACCCCTGTCTCCGAGCCCCCGATCACCCCGGTCGCCTCGTCGTGTGCCGCGTCGAAGCGGTGGGCGTAGACCGTCGCGGTACTCATCTGCAGCCAGACGCGTGGTGGCCGTGCGGCGGCGGCGATCGCCTCGCCGACCACCCGCGCCGAATCCACCCGGGAGTCCATCATGGCTTGCAGGTTCTCGGCGGTGTAACGGCAGGAAACGCTGCGCCCGGCAAGGTTGATCACGACATCGCAGCCGTCGATCGCCGCGGCCCAGCGACCGAGCGTTACCCCGTCCCATCCGATGTCGTGCGCCCGCACGGGACGCCGGGTCACTACCGTGACCTCGTGGCCGGCCGCCGTCAGCGCACGGTCGAGAACCGTACCCACCTGTCCGGTTCCCCCGGGCAGCACTACCTTCATCGAACCCCCTCGGCTTCGCCCCACATCAGCGTAGCCCCTCTTTTTGAACGCGTTCAACTAGGGAGTCCGGTACAGGCCAGGGCGAGGCCGCCGACAGGCCGACAGACGGGCAGGCGGGGTGGCGTTCACCTCCTATCCGGCCGTGACACTCCACCCGGATTCAGCGTCCGGGCCATTTCGTTGTCCATGGGGCGCTTCCGGGCGAGTCCCCCTCGGCGATCGCCCGCTCCTGGGCACCCTTCAGCAGGATCGGGAGCTATGGCCAATCGGGCCCCTGTCGCCAAGGAGTTGCAGGATGTCGTCGCGCATCACATGGCGTTGGGCGCCGTCCAGCTGGAGACGGGGCGGCTGACCCTGCCTGGCCTGACCGGCGGAGGCGGGCCGAAGCTGACGGACATCGGTGACACTGCCCGCGAGGCGCTCGGTGAGATGCGCGGGCTGATCGGTGTCCTGCGCGCGGGCGCCGACACCGGCCCTGGCGCCGCCGAGGAAAGCCCGGCCTCGACGGGCTGGAGGAACTCTTCGAGATGAGCCGCCCGGACGGCGGGCACTCCCGTTGAGCTGTCCGGTCCTGGCGGCCCGCACCGCTGACGTGCGGTGCGGGCCTCGCGGGGTACCGCATCGTGCGGGAGGCGCTGTGCAACGCGTGGCTAGGGGGTGCGGAAGACCTGGACCTCCGCGAGAGTCAGGTAGTTGGTGCCGGACAGTTGGATCATCACATAGCGGCCGGGAGTCGTGACCGGCAGTCTGGTCGGGCGGTCCATGGTGCCGGGCTGGTGGCTCGACCACACGCCCGGCCGGGCCGCCTGCTGCTCGGGGGACAGCGAGTGGTCGAACGGTGTGTCGGATACGAACACCCAGTAGTCGGTGGTCCGTTCGGAGCAACAGTCCGTGCGGTTCCAGAGGTTGACGCCGCCGATCGGCTGGGCGGAGCCGAGGTCCACCTGCCACCAGGCGTTCCGGTCGTTGTCGGTGTGCGAGACGGAGCCGGAGGTGTACGTGCCGTCGGTGTTCCCGTCCGCGGCGCGTGCGGCGGAGCCGTCGAACGCGGTGGACGACTGGGTCGTCGGTTTGCCCCGTGCGATGTTGTCCGACGGGTCGTATGTGTAGCCGCTGTCGCCGGGCTTGCTGGTGCCCGCCGCCGTGGTGACGGTGACCGTGCCGTCGTAGACGTCGGCCGGCAGGTGCGCCACCAGCTGGTTCGGGCCGATGTAGGTGACCTGTGCCCCGGGCTTGCCGTCGACGGCCACCGTGGACGTCGGCGTGAAGCCGCGGCCGGAGATCAGCACCCGGTGGTCGGTGATCGGGCTGACCACCTGGACGTCCGGGGGCGTGGTGGTCGTCAGCTTCTGGAAGGCGGGCTCGAGGCCGGCTCCGGCGAGGACCTGGTCCGGGATGGTGCCCGGCCCGGGGATGGACGGGACGAGGGTGTTGCCGCCGCCGTCGACGAAATCGGTGCCGACGTTGTCGCAGACGTAGCGGTTGAGAGGGCCGACCCGGTAGGAGTTCTTGACGACGATGTGGCCCGTGGTCGAGCAGCCGCCGTTGAAAGAGCCGCTGTCGGCGTACTGGACGTTGCCGTCCATGACGATGTAGGCGCCGCCCTCGTCGTTGTAGTAGGCGAAGTTGGTGTTCTTGTTGCCGAAGGTGACGTTGTCCTGGATCGTCAGCCCGTGCTCGAGGGTGTGTCCCTGCGGGCCGTTGGTGTAGACGGGGCCGCCGTCCTGGCGGACTGCCATGACGTTGTGGATGACGTTGTGGGAGATGACGTTGTCGGCCTGGATGTTCGGGTTCGTCCAGGGGGTGTTCGCGTTGGTGTGCCAGCCGGCCCAGCCGAAGCTGATGCCGCTGTAGGGCAGGTCGCTGATCTCGTTGTGGGTGATGGTGGTGGCGCGGGCGTATCCGGCCCAGATGCCCACGGCTCCGGTGTACTCCACGCCGACATGGTGGACGTAGTTGTCCGTGATGGTGTTGCCGACCGATATCTCCGCTCCGGAGCCGGCCTTGACCTGGTCCAGGGCCAGGGAGTGCCGTCCCGCCCGCTGGATCATGACGTACCGTCCGGTGGTGTCCGTGGGCACGACGGTCGGGCCGCTCGCGGTGTCCGCCTGGTGGCTGGACCAGACGCCGGGACGGGCCGCCTGCTGCTGCGGCGTCAGCCGGGTGTCGAACGGCGTGGCGGAGACGAACACCCAGTAGTCGCTCAGCTCGGTGCCGGATGCCGGGGTGAGGGTCGTCTGCCAGAGCCGCTTCGCAGCGCCGAGGTCGACCTGCCACCAAGGGTTGTTCTGCGGGCTGGTCCGCGAGGCCGGCGACTGTGTTGCGCGCCTTCCGGCGGCGAGGTCCGTCGCGAACGCTGTCGGCTGGGGGTCGTCGGTGGTGCCGAACTGGATGCCGTTCCCGGACACGTCCCTGATCTCGTTGCCGGAGATGAGGTCGTGGTCGGCGCCGTGGTAGGTGCCCAGGCCGGCGGCGCCGAGGTGCTCGAAGACGTTGCCGGTGACGGAGACGTTCCTGGTGCCCACCAGGTCGACGGCGGCCGGCGGCCGGCTCCACGCGGCGAACGGGCAGCTGCCCGCCGGGGACACGTACTGGCACAGGCCCTGCGTCCTGGAGCCGTCCGGTCCCGTGATGTGCATGGTCGCCTGCATATCGGCGAAGCCGTCGTCGCCGCTGGGTGCGCGCCAGGTGGTGTAGGCGAAGGTGATGCCGCGGAAGGTGACGTCGTGCAGCGGGTCGTCCGCCGTCGAGGTGGTGGTGACCAACTGCTCCAGTACGGGGGCGACGAAGCTCATGGCCGCCGGGTCCTGGCCGGGCCGCGGCTTGTAGTACACGACGTGACGCGTCTGGTCGAGGTACCAGGTGCCGGGGCTGAGCAGCTCGTAGGCGTTCTCGATGGTGCTCGGCGTGGCCGAGGGGTTCAGTGTGGGGAACCCTCCCGCGGGGCTGTCGCCGTCCGGTGCGGTAGGTGTGCTGGGCAGTTTCATGTTCGACCAGCACGGCTGGCGCATGGTGATGGTGTTCCCGGCGACGGAGGCGACGCCGCAGCGCGGCTGTGTCCACGGGCCGTGGCCGCCGTCGAACACGAACTCGATGCCGGACGGGTTCCGCCAGGACGCGAGCGTGTCGTCGGCTGCCCGGAAGCCGTCCTCGGTCTGTGTCAGGGCCACCGGGCTGGTGCCGGAGCTGCGCGGAAGCCGCTGGCCGTCCGCGTACAGCTGACGGGTGTCCAGGCCGGCCGGTACCGGGGCCGACCAGAGCTGCGGGTTCTCGGTGTCGCGGTGCCATCCGCCGACGGGGACGCCTCCGCTGATGACCGGCTGTGCGCCGGGAGCGGCCTCCCACACGATGCGGTGGCCGCTGCGGCCGGAGTCCTGCGGGCCGAAGCGCAGCGGTGCGTCGAGCCGGTATGTGCCACCGGCCAACCGGACGTGGACGTCACCGTTGCTGTCCGCGGCCAGCCGCGCCGCCGCGGTTTTCGCCTGCCGGACGGAACAGGGGCGTTGTGCGGAGCAGGAGGCGCCGCGTCCCTCGGGGGCGGCGTGGACCACGTGCTCGGCGCCGGTATCGGCCTGGGCCGCGCTCGGCCCGCCGGTGAGCGCGGTGGCCGCGATCACCGTGAGGCAGGCCAGGCGCGTGACAACACGCGGCGCCCACCCGGAGATAAGACGTGACATGCGGGTTCCATCCTGTGTGGACTACCGGTTGTCCAAGCCTGTCGGCGGCATCGCCGCGTGTTGCGTGCGCATCCCGCCGAGAGCACGTCCGGCGTGCCCTCGGCGGGAATGCGCGGGCCGGTCAGGGGCGGATCGTCGTGGCGCGGCTGTTGTAGGCCTCCACCTTCAACGCCGGACGGCGTGAGGCGAGGGCCTGCGACGGCCAGGACAGGGTGACGGTCTGCGATTCGCCGGGCAGCAGCCACAGGTAGTTGTGGCTGTAGAGCGTCGGCAGCACGCGCCGGCCGTCGGCCTCGTCCACCAGGGACAGCCGGACCATGGCGGCGACGGCCGAGCCGCGGTTGCGGACGGTGGCGGTCAGTTCGTGACGGTCCCCGGAACTGGACGCCTGCCCGAGGGAACCGGACACGTCCACCTGCTTGACCTTGTTGAGGGCCTGCATGGAGGCGGGCTCGCGGTGGCGCCAGTAGGTGTTCCGGGAGAGCTCCTTGCCGTGGGCGTCCTCCAGGGTCAGCCGCAGCAGGTGCAGGTCGGGCAGGCCGTCGGTCCAGTCGGCGGTGAACGCCTCCGTCTTGGCGGCCCGTGCCACGTTCACCCGGGCGGTCCTGCTCCCGCCGAGTTGCCGGCCGGACAGGTCATACAGGCGCGCGGTGACGGTGGCGTCCTTGAGGTCCGCGCGGGTGTGGTTGACCGCCACGACCTGCCACTTCACCGGGTCGGCCTGGACATGCAGCGGCTCACAGGCGGAACGGGCACCGTAGTAGCTTCCGTTGACGTCGAAGTCGTAGTCGTAGGTCTGCCAGACGGTGCTGTGCCAGGCCGGGTGAGACATCCACAGCATCAGACCGGTGGCGTTGTCCCACAGGTTGGCGTTCCACGCCTCGAACATGGCCCGGTAGTTCTCGTAGTTGACGAACTGCGCCTTGCGGGCGAAGTCGTCCAGGCCGGTGGCATCACCGAGGCGGGACTCGATGGCGGCCTTGTAGTTCTGCGGCGCCTGGTTCCCGCGCTCGCTCCAGTCGTGGTAGTACCAGGCGCCGCCGATGGGCCACTCCGGCTCGTCGCCCGTCATGTTGCGCAGGCTCGCCGCGGTGGAGACCACCGGCATGCCTATCTCGGTGTGGAAGCCGAAGTCCTTGCTGCCGTAGGTTCCGGGGTCGAAGTACTTCTCCGGCTCGACCCAGCCGTAGGGGCCGCCGCCCGTGATGATCCCGCCGGCCGAGTTGTTCTGGTAGAGCATGCCGGGCACCTGCTGCTCGACGGCCTCGCGCATCCCCTTGTCGATGGCGGCCGGCGGGTTGCCCTCATTCGCCCCGCACCAGACGACCACGCAGGGATGAATGCGGTAGCGCAACACGGTGTCACGCGCGGTCGAGTTGAACGCGTCGTGGTCCGGCGGGTCCATGCCCCAGGCGTTGGGGAAGTCGTTCCAGACGAGGATGCCGTGCCGGTCGCAGGCGGCGAAGAACTCCTCCCGGTCGCTGGTGCCGACCCAGTTGCGGATCATGGTGAAGTTCATGTCGCGGTGCATCCGCACCGCCGCGTCCATCCGCTCCGCCGGCATCCGGCGCAGCAGTTCGTCCCAGCCCCAGTTGCCGCCGCGGGCCAGCACCCGCACGCCGTTGACGGAGATCTTCAGCGGATCGGGCGCGTTCGACACGGACTTGACGTCGGTCCACTGCTGGCCGTCGTCGGACACCTGGATCACATACGTCTTCGGGTACGCCGACTCCCAGACGATCGCCACCCGGTCGAAGTTCTGCGCGGAGCCCAGGTCCACCTGGATCCACTGGTGGTCCTCGTACTGGGACGACCAGCGGGTGCCCGCGTCGCCGTCGGTGGCATGGGAGGCCGGGTGGTCGGACTCCTCGGTCGAGGCCTTCGCCGTCTTGTGCAGGGCGAGGTCGGTCCCGGGGGCCGCGCGGTCGACGACACTGAGGGACCACAGGGAGTTGCCCCAACTGGTGTTGCGCAGGCCGCAGTTGATACGGACATAGCGAGCGGTCCGCTGGTCGAAGTCCTCGACCTGGAGGCTGGCGTTGCCGTTGTTGAAAGGCAACGGCACGGCACCGTTGTCCACCGACTTCACATCGGTCCATGCCGTGCCGTCGGACGAGACCTGCACCAGGAAGGACTTGGCGTACGCCTGCTCCCAGGTGAGGTCGACCTGGTCGAAGGACTGTGCCGAGCCGAGGTCGACGCGGATCCACTGGTCGTCCTGGTAGGCGGAGGACCAGCGGGTGTCCGGATTGCCGTCGGTCACGTTGGCCGCGGCGTGGTCGCCGCCGTCCGTGCTGGAGGCGTCGGCGGGGGCGTGCAGGGCGAGGTCGGTGGCCGGCCGGGTGCTGTCCCGCACGGCCAGGGTCCACAGGGAACTGCCCCAAGAGGTTGACCGCGTACGGCAGTTGATACGCACGTACCGGGCCTGCTGCCGGCCGAAGGTGACGGACTGGGTGTACGAGTCACCGGACGCGGTGAAGGGCAGCGGCACCTGGTACTCGTAGCCGAACTGGCGGATACCGAAGCGGGTGACGCGCCGGTCGCTCTCGGTGCCGTCGACCGACGCGGTGAGCGTGAGGTCGTGCAGGGCCGGCTCGCCCAGGCCGTTCGGCCACCACAGCTTGGGGTCGCGCAGTCGCAACTGCCCGAAGGCGTCGGGGGCGAAGACCACGTCGACGCTCTCGCCGGCCGGCACGGTGACGACCTTGGACACCCGGATGCCGTCGAAGGCCGCGGACACCGTCGCCTTGCGGTCGGTGGAATCGGCGTTGCGGACGGGGACGACGACGGTCAGCTCGGCGACCGACACGTCCGGCAGGTTCGGCAGAGCGGTGTCCACACGCGGGTCGCCGATCACGACCTGCCCGGTGGATCGCAGCCGGACGTGGTTCCAGATCCCCGCCGCGCGGTCGCGGACGGCCGGCATCCAGTCCCAGCCCGAGGAGGCGAGGTAGGTGGGCGAGTTGAGGTTCATCTGCCCGGCGCCGGCGTCCACCCAGGACTCGCCCAGGGGGCCCTTGTCGCCGGGGCTGCCGGGTACGGGCATCGGCGTGATCTTGACGGCCAGCGCGTTCGCGCCGTCCGCAGTGAGCAGCCGGGTCACGTCGTACGAGGAGCGGGCGAACGGGAACGTCAGGTCACCGACCCGCTCACCGTTGAGCCAGACATCGGCCTTGTGGTTGACGCCGTCGAACTCCAGCCAGATCCTGCGGCCGGACCCGGTGCGCAGGCCGTGCGGCAGCTCGAAGTCCCGCTTGTACCACCAGGAGTGCCGCGACAGTGCCTCGGGTATGTGGAGGTTGTTCAGCCCGACGACCGGGTCCGGCAGCTTGCCCTGGTCCACGAGGGAGGCCAGGACCGTGCCGGGGACGGTGGCGGGCAGCCAGCGGCTCGTGTCGACGGACGCCTTCGACAGACCGGGACCGTCGTCGCCGGCCCAGTCGTCCAGGGTGAGCCGCCAGCCGGACTCCACCGGCACCGTGCCGTCGTCGGCAACGGTCAGCCTGGGCGCCTCGCCGTGCTGGGTGCCCCAGTCGGTCCAGCCGGTCGCCGAGGGACGGTGCCCCTCGGGGGTGCCGTACACCTCGAAGCCATTGAGCCCGAGAGGCAGGGGGCTGGAGCGCTTACGGGACGTCATACGCACCCAGCGCGCCGGCACCGGCCGGGGAAGCTGGATGTCCACCGCTCCGCCGGTCCCCGCGGTGGTGCGGTAGACACTCGTCCACGACTTCTTGTCAAGGGACGTCTCGACCACGCAGTCCACCGCGTAGCTCGACAGGATCTCCTTGCCGGTGGTGCCGTCGGCAGGGTTTCCGCTGGTGGGTGGAGTGAACACCGGGTCTGCGGCGTCGGCTTCGAAGGTGAGGCGGATCCAGGTGACCTTGCATGCGGCCTGCAGGTCGACAGTGATCCACTGCGGGTCGCCGGCTTCCGCCCGCCACCCGCTGCCCCGCACGCCGGGTGTGGTGAGCCGGTCGACCACGAAGGACCCGGGCGTGGGGGCGTAGGCGGTCGAGGAGACCGAGACGGGCCGGTTGAGCGCAAGCTCCAGAGGCGAAGCGGGTTGCGTCGGCAGGCCCGTGGCGGCGGACGCGGTCGATGTAGGGAGCAACGAGCTGAGTCCGAACCCGGCCAACAGGGTGGAGCCCGTGGCGACTATGGACCGTCGCGACGGATTGCGCCACGGATCCGATTGATCGGTCATGAATCTGACGTCCCATCAAAAGCGGCGGAGCGAGCCGGAGTGGCTCTGCACACCCCGCACCGAGCGGAAATGACAACGTTGCCAAAGGCTGTGGCGTGAGGAGCTTCCTGTCAACCCCTGGTGCGGACATCCGTGCTGAGCCGCAGGTAAGAAGGCTGCAGGGAAGCTCCTTACCTCGCTGGCGTGTTCGTACGGATCCGGGTGCGCTCTGTCCGGGCTGGATTGGCGCGGTCGGGCCGGCTTCGGGACCTGGGGCATCGTGACGAGGCCGGGGCGACCAGGCACCGTCAGCCGGTCCTGGCGCTCACCGCGCCGCCGCCGTTCGCCCACCCGAACGCCTCGGAGAGCAGGGCCGGTACCGCCGTACCGAGGTCGTCGGGGGGTTCCGACGCAGCCCAGCGCCATGCTCCTGGCGGAGAGATCCTTTACCTGGGCGCCGTGCATGATCCGGTAGCCGAAGTCGCTCCCGGTGGCGCCGCCGCGGACAGTGTCGACCCGGATCGCGCGACAGGTTGAGGATGCGTCCGCCGTCCGCCGTCCGCCAGCAGACACTGGGTGAGGAAGTACGGCACCTTCAGGTTCACCGCGACCAGCTCTTCGAACTGCTGCTCAGTGGTGTCGGGGTACGGCGTGAAGGTCCCGATCCCCGGGCTCGATCCAGTAAATCGATCCTCCCCGCAGCGCCTCCCGCGACGCATCCCCCCGGCCGAAGCCTCGGCAGGGCGGCACATGCCCCAGGTTGCGGAAATCCGTCAGGGGGCGTCGCCGCAGACGCCGAAGTGTTCACGTCAGCCAAAGCGGCACCGCGGGAGTCGCTGCGATCATGACGGACTCGGCCAGCCATTCCTACCGCGGCCAGGTCGTCCTCCTTACAGGAGCCGGCACCGGAACCGGCCGGGCGACCGCGCGCGCGTGCGTTCCTCGAGCAGGAAGCGAGCGTGGCCGTCCTCGGCCGCCGTCCGGGCCCGTTGCAAGAGGCCACGGCCGGCTTCGACGCCGAGTGGGTACAGGTGTCCGGCGCCGTCGTGACGGAGGCCGGCGCGCTCGAGCGCGCCGTGGCCGGGACTATCGGGCGCCTCTGCCGCCTCGACGTCGTCGCCGACGTCGGCACCAGCGAACTCAGCCGCATCGACACCTTCGACGACGACGTCTGGTAGGGCGTGCGGTCGGTGGCCTCGACACAGTCCTGGGTTACCGACGGAATGCGACGCGTGAGGCGACGGAATGCGGTCGCAGGGTCAGCAGGCCGGGCGAGCGGCTCGCGTCTGTTGCGCTGCAGCGCAGGCTGAGCGTTCTCATCGGAGGCCGGTCGGTGGCCCGCGGCGGCCCCTCGGTCAGCCGCGTGCGGCCGCCGCGCAGCGGACGCAGGTGGTCGCCGCGGGGCGCACTTCGAGGCGCTCCCTCGGTATCGGCTCGCCGCACACTGCACACTGTCCGTATTCGCCCGCTTCCAGCCGTTCCAGCGCCTGATCCACGTCGACCAGATAGTGACGGGCCTGCGCCAGCAAGGAGGCGACGTGGGCTCGCTCGAAGGCGGTGCTCGACCCCTCCGGGTCGTGCTCGTCGTCGACCGCGACCAGCGCGTTGGCCTCCACGATCCCATCGAATTCACGGCTCAGCGCGGCGATCTGGCCGACCGTGTCGACGCGTTCGGCCGCCAGCAGCCTCCGCAGCGAGTCACGGTCGTCCCGGGAGCCGTGGGGAGCGGTCATGGGGGTGTCCAAGTGTCAGCGATCGAGTTCCTCCTGGATCGGCGTCCTGGGCTCTTCCCGCAGGTGCTGGGAGAGCCCGGGCTTGCCGCCGTCGCGGGCCTGCTCGGCGCGCTGCGTGGCGTTGTGGTCCAGGTCCGAGTCCGGGTCCACACGGACCGACCGGGCCACCTCCTCGCGGTTGGCGTACTGCTCCGGCGGGATGCCCCGCAGCGCCTTCACCACCTCATCCGGGGCGCCCGCCGAACGCGCGGCCGTGACCAGCTCGTCCTTGTCTGCCGGGAAGTCGACGTCCTTGAGCGCGCCCAGCACTTCCGGAACGCTGGTGTGTGCCATGGCAACCTCCTTGCGTTACCGGTCTTGACTCTTTGTGTCAGTGGTCTTCGAAGTCGTCCCCTACCGGTCTTCGAAGTCGTCCCTGTCGATCCCGGCTTCCTCCATCGCCTCACGGAGCGTGCGGCCCGACGGTCCGGTGTTACGGCGGCCGTCCGAGGATTCCAGGTCCCCGTTCTCCGCCGGCTCCATGACGACGTCGTCGGTGGCATCCGTCTTCGGACGGTTCTCCTCGGGAACAGTCATGGCGAGATTCCTCACGTTCGTCACTAATGTCCGGCATCCCCTCTGGGGCGCTGAGTACCCGTGTCTCACACCGGTCATGTGCGGCCTCGGAAAACCTCCTGCGCCTTGCGGATACGGAGCTCTTCCAATGTGCTCAGCTGCCGTTCCGCCCGCGCGAGGAGCTCGTCGAGCTGCCGGTGGTCGAGGCGGGCGTCCGTGTCCGCGAGTACGCGCAGCGTCCGCCATCCGGCCGCCTTTCCTTCGACGCCGATTCGCAGGAACTCGAGTTCGACCACTGTGGTGACCGGAGAACGGCCGATGATGCGTCCGTTGGGCTTGAACCGCCCCGCCCACTCGGCCGTGCCGGCCGCCAGGACCTTGTACCGGCGTGCCGGGACCCCGAGCCGGCCCATGATCTCCAGCAGGCTCGCCCGGTCCTGCTCGATCTCCTCGGCGATCGGTTCCAGCACGTCGCCGAGCGGGGTGCCCCGAGTAGCGTCGGCGACGTAGCGTGCGCGGCGGGTGCCGATGGTCGACCCTGCCAGGTGGTCGTTGAGGTAGATGCCGAGCAGGTCCAACCGGAGCGAACCGGCCGGCCGTGTACTGGTTGTGCTCCCCCTGGGGACGTCACTCGTACTCACCGCAGCCTCCTCGTCAGCACAGGCCCTTGGATTGACGAAGTTCCGGGTACCCATCCGGAGCCGTGCTTGCAAGCGACGCCGGATTTACTTGGGTCGCCTCCGCTTCGGGGGCCGACGGCGCCACCCCAGCCCGCGGCCACCGCTACGCCGCTGGGATGCGCGATGCGCATGGGCAAGGAGGTCGTGGACGCCCTGGAGGAAGTCGCCGCCGAGCAGGAGCAGGCACGGCAAAAGGGGCAGCCGTCACGAGCAGAACGGGCTGGACAGCGGTAACCACCCCGAGCGCGAAGAGCGGCGAATGAGCACCGCAGGGGTCGTCCAGGATGGCTGCCCTGGGCGTGGCTCTGCGTCTACCGGAAGCCGAGGTGCGGTTCGGTGCCGGTCAGGTCACCGCTGGCGTCCCACAGGCGAGCGGCGATGGCTGGATCGGCCATATGTGTGGGGACGGGCTCACGCCGTGGTGTGCCACGCAGGCCGAAGACCCTCGGCCCCCACAGCTGCCCTCCCTGGACCCCCGAGTCGAGGACAGCACGGACGACGGGCCATGCACCGGCGTCCTTGCCCTGCACCAAGAGCCCTGCGGGCACAGCGCGCAGGCGCTCGCCGGGGGTTGTCACGCGTACCGGCGGGCGGGAGGGGGTGAGAGAGTCCAGTGCGCCCCCGGGGTGGGCCACCACACTGAGCACCGTGCTGCCAAGGGTGAGCAGGCGGCGATGGAGTTGGAACCCGAAGCACATCTGCGCCAGCTTCGATCGGCCGTAGGTGCGCTTGGGCCGGTAGTCCTGGGTCGACTGCAGATCGCCCAGGTCCAGCCGCTCGGATCGCGCCGCGAAGCTTCCGACCGTCACGATGCGGCCCGCCGGCGCCGCGGACAGCAGGGGGGCCAGCCACTGGGTGAGCGCGAAGTGGCCGAGATGGTTGGTGCCGAACATCAGCTCGTGGCCCTCCCCGGTCTCCCGACGCGGCGGGTCGTCGAGTGCGACCCCTGCGTTGTAGACCGCCGCGTCGAGATGATCCAGGTCCAGCCTGTCCACGGCGGTCTTCAGGGACGACAGGGCGGCGAGGTCCAGGTGAAGGTGTCGCACGTGCGCGCCGGAGACGCGGGAGCGGATCGAGGCCATGGCAGCGTCGGCCTTCGCAGCGTCCCGGCTGCCGAGCACGACGACGGCGCCGGTGGCGGCGAGCTGCTCCGCGACGAAGTAGCCGATCCCGGCGTTACCCCCGGTGACCAGGAAGTTCCTGCCCTCGGCAGACGGCAGCCGGTGAACGTCCCACGGCCGGTTCTGAGATGTGAAAGTCACGATGACAGGCTCCTTGCGCTCGGGCAGCGTGCTCATGGGGAGCACCCACCCGCCCAACGTCGCAACCTCCACCGACAAACCACCGACAGATCACGGCCAGCGCCGACAGGCATCCGACAGCCGGCGTCCGACACCCCTCCGGACAACTGCAGAGAGCACGAAGGCCGCCACACCCGGCGCAGAGCTGAGCGCGAGCCCCGTCAGGTGACGCACCCCGTGGTCGAACCGGGCGCTCAGTCACCCCCTGATTCCGATGGGACGGGGTCAGAACTGCTTCTCCCCGCCGTCGACATACAGGGTGGTGCCGAACATGAAGCTGCTGTCCGCGGAGGCGAGGAAGGCCACGGCGGCGGCGACCTCCTCCGGGCGTCCCATCCGGCCGATCGGCACGCCCGTCGCGAGGTCCGCCTTGACGGCGGCCGCGTTCTCCTCGCCGACGGCGGTGTCGACTCCGGGGGTGTCGATGGCGCCCGGTGCGACCGTGTTCACCCGGATGCCGCTGCCCTTCAGCTCGTTGGCCAAGGTCCGCGCGAGGGACCGGATCGCGGCCTTCGACGCCGAGTACAGGCCGAAGGTCTCCCAGCCGTCGTCGGCACGGATGGAGTCGTTCAAGATCACTGAGGCGCCGTCGTTGAGCAGCGGCAGCGCCTTCTGCACGGTGAGCAGCGTGCCCCGGACGTTGACGCCGAAGATCTGGTCGAACTGTTCCTCGGTGGCCTCCGCCAGCGGTGCGAGCGTGGCCATGCCCGCGTTGGCGAACAGCACGTCCAGGCCCTGGCCGCGGTCACGGATCGCGTCGTACAGCCGGTCCAGGTCGGCCGGCTCCGCTATGTCGCCCGGCACCGCGGTGACCGCTGAACCGATCGACTCGACGGCCCTGTCGAGCGCCTCCTTGCGCCGGCCCGTGATGAAGACGTGGGCTCCCTCGGACGCCAGCCGCGCGGCGGCGGCAAGGCCGATTCCGGTGCTGCCGCCGGTGACGACGGCGGTCTTGCCTTCCAGTTGTCCCATTTGTTTGAACTCCCGAAATTTAGATACCGATCGGGGCAGAACTAGACCGTAGCACTTCTGCACCGATCGGTATCGAGGGGATACGATGGGGTCGTGGAGATCATTGGGAAAGCGCCGATCGGCCGGCCGAGAGGCTTCGACGCCGACGAGGCCCTGGAGCAGGCGATGATGGTCTTCTGGAGCCAGGGCTACGAAGGCGCCAGCCTGACCGACCTGACCGGCGCCATGGGCATCGCCCGCAAAAGCATGTACGCGGCCTTCGGCAACAAGGAGGAGCTGTTCCGCAAGGCACTGGAGCGCTACACCGAAGGCCCTGCCGCCTATGTGGCCCGCGCGCTGGAGGAGCGGAGCGCCCGGGAGGTGGCCATGGCGTTCCTCGCCGGCTCGGTCAGGACGACCACCCGCCCCGGCTGCCCGGCCGGATGCCTGGGTGTGCAGGGCTCGCTGGCCGCCGGCGACTCCGGACGGGTCGCCCAGGACGCCCTGATCGCCTGGCGTGACGACGGCCGTGCTCGCCTCCGCCACCGGTTCCAGCGGGCTGTCGACGAGGGGGATCTGCCCCCGGGCACGGACCCGGAACTGCTCGCCCGATACCTTATGACCGTGTCGAACGGCATAGCCGTCCAGGCCGTCGGCGGCGCCACCCGCTCCGAACTCCAGCAGGTGGCCGACGCGGCGTTGCGAAACTGGCCGCCCCTCTGACAGCCGGTGTCCGCGGGAACGTGCGGATCGCGGGAATGTGAAGCTTTTCCAGGGCCTGGACCGGGCGATTCTCCGCTGCGTCGACGAGTGCGCTTCGCCAGCCGACTACGGAGGGGTGATCTCGTCGGGCCTGGTCACCCGAACGCCGACGAGTTCGCTCTCGACCAGCCGGTTCAGATGCCTGCGGGCGTCCTGGGTGCTGAGCGGGGGCGACTGGCGCAGCCGCTGGAGGGCGAGGCCGTCGGCGAGGGCGGCGAAGCGGACGGTGAAGCCGTCCAGGTCGTCGGCCGCGAACTCCCCATCCACGACACCCCGTTCGACCAGGGTACGGATCTGGTGGTGCCAGGCCGCGTAGCGCTGGGCCTGGCCACGGGCGAACGCCTCGTCGGTGTCCGGGTCGCCGGCGTTCCAGTAGTCGAACCACATCCGCCAGTGCCGGTCGGTGTCCTCGGTGAAGAGCGCGTCGACGAGCAGTCGCAGCGCCTCGGCACCGCTGCCGGCCTGCTCGGCGGCCTCGCTGAGCGCCGCGTAGTACCGCTCGATGTGCAGCACCATGGCCTCGGACAGGATCTCCTGGACACTGCCGAAGTGATAGGTGACCGTCCCGACGGAGACGCCGGCCGCGGCCGCCACGTCCCGGACGCCCACCGAGGCGTAGCCGCGCTCCGCGATCAGCGGGACGGCCGCCTCGACGATCAGCCGGCGGCGGACCTCGGTGGGCTGGCGGGTGCGGTCGGCGGCGGCGACGGCACGGCGCGGGGTCTTCGCGGAGCGCTGCGGCTTGGCGGCGGTCACCCCGACGTCCTCGCGCTGGTGTGGTGCCAGGAGCGCTTGGCCACTGTCTCTCCGTTCGCCCGTGCATCGATACGGCTGTCCATGACGAAGTCCGCGGCCGTGGCACGCAGCTCCGTACGCGTCATGATCTCAGCGTCGTAGTCGTCGCCGCGCCGGAGCCGGATCCGCCACTCCGACACCGCGCTCGCGGACAGCGGGTCGTCGCCGCGGATGCGATACGTCTCCCGGGCACTCTCCTCGTAGCGGAGCCCGTCCGGATAGGTCCGTGATCCGCCGTAGTTGGGGTCGACCTCCAGGGTCCACTCCCCCGCCGCCACGTCGTGCGTGACGAGTCGCTCGGGCCGCGGCTCGGCGGGCTTGTCGTAGGTGACCGGCAGCGGTGGCGCCTGTTCCGGCTCCTCGAAGACGACCGGCGGTTCCTCGCCGGCCGCCCGCACGGGCAGGAGTAGGGCGCTGTCGGCGGGTACGACCCTCAGCTCGCCGCGCTCACCGTGCGGCCACACCCACGGCCAGTACGTGTCGGAGACGGCCACGCGGGCCCGGTGGCCGGGCGGGAAGGCGTAGCCGATGCCGGTGAGTTCGACCTCGACGTCCTCGTATGTCCCCGGGGTCCACTCGACGGCCTTGTCCCGGCCGTGCCTGCTGAGCAGGTTGAGCACCCCGCGGGTGACCAGCGTGGAGGAGCCGTCGGGAGCGACGTCGCACAGCCGGACGATCACGTGTGCGCGCGGGGTGGCGCTGTCCAGACGCAGCCGGACGCGCGGCCGGCCCAGGATTTCGAGCCGCTCGGCGAGAAGTCCGGAGTCGAAGCACACCGAACGGCCGTCCTCCTCGCGCTGGTCGGGCGGCAGGTCGCCGGCATTCCCGAAGGGGAAGAACCGGCCGGCGTCGATGCCGGTGTGCTGCGGGGAACGGACGAGGACAGGGGTACGGGTGCCGGGTGCCAGGGCGCGCTCGCTCCACGTCACCTTCGGGGAGGGCCAGTCGGTCTCCCCCACCCAGCGGCCCGGCATCGCGTCGTACGAAGTGGCGGGCGGGACCGGGTCGTTGATCCAGGCGCGCAGCAGCGGTTCGCGCATCACTCCCGTGTCGGTGTCCTTGAGGTGCTGGTCCCACCAGCGCAGGGTCTCCTGGAGGAAGCCGATCGCCGGGCCGGGCGGCAGCCCGCGGTCGGGGTACTGGTGGGACCAGGGGCCGATCAGGCCGCGCACCCGGTCGGCCGGGAGGTGCTCGACCAGGCGCAGCACGGCGTCACGGTACGGGTCGTGCCAGCCGCCGACCGCGAGGACGGCGGCGTCGATGGCGGTGTAGTCCTCGCAGACGCTGCCGTGCCGCCAGTAGGCGTCGCGCTGCTGGTGGTCGAGCCAGGTGTGCAGGAAGGGTGCGAGGGCGTCGAGGCGTCCGCGCCACATGGGCAGCCAGCGGTCGGCGCCGACATGCTGCGGGTCCGGGGGCCTGGAGGCGAAGGCGAGCATGGTGCCGGCCCAGGCGAGCATGTCGATGCCGAGGACGGCGCCACCTGTGTAGTGGACGTCGTTGTCGTAGCGGTCGTCCGTGGAGCAGACGGTGACGATCGCCTTGAGCGGCTCGGGGGCGAGGGCGGCGGTCTGGAGGGCGTTGAAGCCGCCCCAGGAGATGCCGAACATGCCGACTTTGCCGGTGCACCAGGGCTGTGCGGCAAGCCAGTTGACGACGTCGACGCCGTCCGCGAGTTCCTGTGCGTCGTACTCGTCGCCGGGAGTGCCCTCGCTGTCGCCGTGGCCGCGGATGTCGACGCGGACGGATGCGTAGCCGTGTCCGGCGTACCAGGGGTGGCGCTGGGCGTCACGGGGCGCGGTCCAGTCGCTCTTGCGGTACGGGAGGTATTCGAGCAGCGCGGGCACGGGGTCGGACCCGGCGTCCACGGGCCGCCAGACGCGCGCGTGCAGCCGGGCGCGGCCGTCCCGGGTGGGGATCCAGACGTTCTCGCTGACGACCTGGCGTTCGAACTGGTCCCGGTACCTCACGAAACTCCTTCGGTGACAGGGGCGTTGACGGGCTGCCAGCGGCGGACGCGATGGCCGTCGCCCAGGTCCGTCCAGATGTCGTCCGCCTCGGCGGCGTCCGCCCAGTCGGCGGCGTCGTCGGCCGGTGGCGGTGCGTCGGGGTCGGGTTCGAAGGCGGCCGCCATCAGCCGCCGGGTGTAGGGGTGGCCGGGCGCGTCGAAGACGGTCTCCGTGGGGCCTTCCTCGACGACGACTCCGTGCCGCAGTACGACGACGCGGTCGGCGATGCCACCCACGACGGCAAGGTCGTGACTGATGAACAGGCAGGCCAGATCGCGTTCCCGGCGCAGGTCGTCGAGCAGGCGCAGCACCTCGGCCTGGACGGAGACGTCCAGCGCGGTGGTGATCTCGTCGGCGATCAGCACGTCCGGTTCTCCAGCCAACGCCCTTGCGATGCCGATGCGTTGGCGCTGTCCGCCGGAGAGCTGGGCGGGCAGCCGGTCGGCGAGGGCCGGGTCGAGGCGGACGTCGGCGATGAGCCGGCGGGCCTGTTCGGCGGCCTCGGTGCGGCCGGTCGCGGTGCCGAAGAACCGCAGCGGGCGGCGGACGGCGTCGCCGACGGAGCGGCGTGGGTTGAGGGAGGTGTCCGCGCTCTGGAAGACCAGCTGGACCCGGCGCCGCAGCGACTGCGGCCGCTTGGGCGCGGGGCGGGCCAGATCCCCGGCCTCGTGCGTCATGGTGCCGCCGGAGGGGGTGCGCAGGCCCGCCAGTGTCCAGGCCAGCGTGGACTTCCCGCTGCCCGACTCGCCGACCAGGGCGAGGACTTCACCGCGGCGGACGTGGAAGGAGACCCCGTGCACGGCGCGGGTGCTGCCGTAGTCGATCGTGACGTCGCTCGCGGCGACCGCGACCGGTGAGCCGTCCGGGACCACGGCCTTGGCGCGGACCGTCCGCTCCCCCGCCTCGTCCACGACCGCGAGACCGGCGTCGTCCAGGCGCGGCACGCTCGCCAGCAGCCGCTTCGTGTACGGGTCCTGGGGCGCGGCGAACAGCCGCCGCGTGGCCGCCGACTCCACCACCCGGCCCCTCTTGAGGACGCACACCTCGTCGGCCATGTGGGCCACGACGCCCAGGTCGTGGCTCACCAGGACGGCGGCCAGGCCGAGTTCGTCGCGCAGGGCGGCGATCAGGTCCAGGACGCTGCGCTGGGTGATGACGTCCAGGCCGGTGGTGGGCTCGTCGAGGACCAGGACCTTGGGGCGGGCGGCGACGGCCATGGCGATGGCGACGCGCTGCTGCTGGCCGCCGGACAGCTCGTGCGGGTAGCGGCGGGCCAGTTCGGCGGGGCGTGGCAGCCGGACCTGTTCGAGCAGGTCGACGACCGGTACCTGGCCGCCGGCCTCCTGGATCTGCCGCCCGATGCGCATGGTCGGGGTCAGTGCGTGTCCGGCGTTCTGGGCGACCATGGCGACGGTCCCGCCGCGCAGCCGACGCAACTGCGGTGCGGGCAGCGCGAACACGTCCTGTCCGTCGACGTGGACGCTGCCGCCGGTGATCCGGGAGCCGTGCCGCAGATGGCCCAGGAGGGTGGCGGCGACGGTCGACTTACCGCTGCCGGACTCGCCGACGAGGGCGAGCGTCCGGCCCGGCGTCACCTCCAGGGACACCTCGTGCACGACGGGCACCACGCGGCCGCCCGAACGGTAGGCGACGGAGAGGGAGTCGACGGAAACGACAGAGGTCATCAGGAACCCTCCCTGATCCGGTCCACGCCCCACGCCTTTGACAGGCCGTCGGCCGCGAGGTTGAGCCCGACCACGAGGGTGGCCAGGGCGATGATCGGCGCGAGGCTCGCCATCGGGACGACGGTGATGGCGGTGCGGTTCTCGGCGACCATCAGCCCCCAGTCGGGGGTCGGCGGATCGGCGCCGAAGCCGAGAAAGGACAGCGAGGAGATCAGCAGCACCACCCAGGAGGCGCGCATCGCGAACTCCACGCAGACCACGTCGGTGATGTTCGGCAGGACCTCCCGGCGCAGGATCGCCCAGGTGCTCTCGCCGCGGGCGCGGGCGGCGGTGACGTAGTCCAGGGGAACGACGGCCAGCGCGGCGCCGCGCACCACGCGGACGACCTGGGGGACAAAGACGACGGCCACGGCGAGGACGATCACGGCGGGCCCGGTGCCGAGCGCGGTGACGACGACGAGCAGGGCAAGGATCGACGGCACGGACAGGATCGCGTCCAGCACCCGGCCGAGCAGGTCGTCGAACCAGCCGCCGCGCAGGGCGGCCGCGCAGCCGACGACCGTGCCGAGGGCGACGGCGATCAGGGTGGCGGCTACGGAGACGCCGAGCGCGTACCGGCCGCCGTACAGCACCCGGGCGAAGACGTCACGGCCGTACTGGTCGGTGCCCGCCCAGTGCTCCCAGCTCGGGCCGAGCAGGGCGTGCGAGGCGTCGTTGGCGATCGGGTCGTAGGCGGTGAGGAGCGGGGCGAGCAGCGCGACCAGGATGTGGGCGGCGACGACGGCCAGGCCCACCAGGGCGGTGCGGGAGGAACACAGGCCGCGCCAGGCGCGGGCGGCGGTACCCGGGGCCGCCGGTGCGGTGGCCGTGGCCGGGGCGGTGTCGAGTGCGGTCACCGGGTCCTCCCTCGGGTGCGGAGCCTGGGGTTGAGGGCCATGGCGCCCAGGTCCGCGGCGAGGTTGCAGACGACGTAGATCACGGCGCTGACGAGGGCGATGGCCTGGATGACGGGCAGGTCGCGGTTCTGTACGGAGGAGAGCATCAGCTTTCCGATACCGGGGTAGTTGAAGACGTTCTCGACGACGGCGACGCCGCCGGCGAGCCAGGCGACGTTGAGGGCGATGACGTGCAGGGTGGGCAGCAGGGCGCTGGGGAGGGCGTGCCGGGTGACGACCCGCCAGGTGGACAGGCCCTTGAGGCGGGCGGTGGTGACGTACTCGCCGGCCAGCACGTCGATGACGGAGGTACGGGCCATCCGCACGATGTAGGCGGCCATGACGACGGCGAGTGCGCACGCGGGCAGCCATACGGCGGGCAGGAGTTGGCCGACGCTCGCCTCGGGGCCGTAGAGGACGACCGCGGGGAACCAGGGCAGCGCGACGGAGAAGCACAGCACCAGCACGGTGGCGACCACGAACTCGGGAACGCTCATGCCGACCAGGCTGACGGTGGAGATGAGGTGGTCGGGCCAGCGGTCCCGGTACAGGCCGGCGAGGACGCCCAGGACGAGAGAGCCGGTCACCGCGAACAGGACGGTGACGAGGGCGATGAGCGCGGAGTTGCCGAGGTACTGGGCGACTTCGCCGCCGACGCCCTTCCCGGAGACGAGCGAGGTGCCGAAATCGCCGTGCAGGGCACCCTTGACCCAGTCGAGGTAGCGCTCCCAGGCGGGCCGGTCGAGGCCCAGCTGGTCGCGCAGGGCGGCGACGGCGTCCGGGGTGGCATCCTTGCCGAGGATCTGGGTGGCCACGTCGCCGGGCAGGGCCTGGACGGCGAGGAAGACGAGGACCGAGGAGAGGAACAGCGTGCCGACGGCCGAGGCCAGCCTGCGCAGGGTGAACGACAGCATGCTCAGGCCCCCTTCACGCCGATGTTGAGATAGTCGAACTCGAAGCCGTGCTCGGCGTAGCCGCGGACCTTGCGGGAGATGCCGACCAGCCGGCCGGCGAACATCGGGGTCATCGCCCCGCCCCGCTCGATCACCAGCCGCTGCGCCTCGCCGTACAGTTCACGGCGTGCGGTGTCGTCGGTCTCCGCGCGGGCCCGGTCCAGGACGGCGTCGAACTCCTTGTCGGACCAGGCGGTTTCGTTGTAGGAGGAGCCGCTGCGGAAGATCTGGGTGAAGAGCTGGTCGACGGGCCGCCCGGTGAACCAGTAGGTGGCCATCAGCGGCTTCTTCATCCAGATCTGCGTGTAGTACGAGTCCGCGGCGGCCGTCCTGACCCGGAGCCGGATGCCGGCGCGCTTGGCGGAGTCCTGGTAGGCGAGGGCCATCGGCGTGAACAGCGGGTCGTAGGAGGAGGTGTAGACGTCGACGGCCAGGCCGTCGTGGCCGGCCTGCTTGAGGAGGTGGCGGGCCTTCTCGGGGTCGTGCGCGGGGTGCGCGGAGATGTGGGCGGGGTCGGTGGGCGGCACAGGGTTGTCCCAGCCGGCGCTGCCCGCGCCCTGGAGCGCGACCTTCACGACGTGCTCCGGGTCGTAGGCGAGCTTCATCGCCTGCCGGACGCGTACGTCGGTGAACGGCTTCTCGGTGGTGAGCATCGGCAGCACGTACCACTGCGCGTCCTGCACCCGGGCGATGGTGGCCCGGTCGGAGGCGGCGACCACACGGGCGGTGGCGAAGTCGAGGTTGGTCTGGGACAGCAGGTCCACCTGTCCGGCCAGCAGGGCGTTGGAGCGGGCGGACATGTCGGCGACCGAGTAGAAGTCGATCCTGTCGAGGACCGGGCGGCCGGCCCAGTGGTCACGGTAGGCGGTGACCCGCCCGGCGCCCGCCGGGGTGAACGACTCCAGCTTGAAGGGGCCGGTGCCGATGCCGGTGCGGCCGATGCCCTTCGCACTGCCGTCCGGGACGACATAACAGTTGTAGTGCGTCAGCAGGCTCGGGAACTCGGCGTTCGGGGTCTTCAGGGGGACGACGAGAGTGTGGGCGTCGGGGATGCGCAGGGTGCTCGGGTCGACGAGCGGGGCGAGGACGGCGGCCTGGGGTGAAGCGGTCGCCTTGTCGAGGATGTGCCGCAGCGTGTAGGCGGCGTCGGCGGAGGTGAAGGCGCGTCCGTCGTGGAAGGTGACGCCCTTGCGCAGCCGGAAGGTCCAGGTACGTGCCCTGGTGTCGGACTCCCACGACTCGGCAAGGTCGGGGGCGAGTTCGCCGTCCGCGCCGACGCGGACCAGCCGGTTGTAGAGGGCGCCGAGATATTCGTACGCCGACAGGGAGCCGGCCGGATCGAGGGTCTCGGCGTCGGAGGCCGGGGGCCGGGCGATGCGCAGGGTGCCGCCGGCGTCGGGGGTGCCTTTCAGGGCGGCAGCCGTCAGGTCGGGGGCGGCGCCTGCCCCCGTACAGCCGGTGAGCAGCCAGGACGCGCCGAGCGAGGCCGCGCCGGCCGCGCCCGCGGCGAGCACCGAGCGGCGCCCCGGCAGGTGGATGTCGGGCATGGACCGACCGTCTCTCTCGCGATTCGTTCGGCGGAACGATTGAGTGAAGTGCGTGAACGATAACCACGAGACGACTTCCGGCCAACCCTTCGGACGTGGAAATTAACCTCGCGAAATGGACTGGTAACGGGGTCATGGCGGCGGCCGTGCTCGTTGTCGCCGGCGGCGTCCCTGGGGACGAGACGCTTCGTGCGGGCCGTCGCCGCGACGCCGCCCGACGACGGGATCGACGGGTGCGGAGCTCCGCCCTCTCGCACGCGTCCTGCCGGGCGGACACCTCGTCGTCTGCCGCCTTCGGACGCCGTTTCACGGGCAGTGGGGAAGGTGTTGAATACGGCTCCATGAGCGAGAGTGCGCGTGCGGCGAGCCGGACGGCGGTACTGGTCTGCCAGGGGCGGGCGGCGGCGGACGGGAAGACCGCCGTCGGCCGGTTCGCGGATCCGGTGGCGGTACGGCTGCTACGCGTCGCGGAGCGCGCGCCCGTGGACGAGGTGCGCGCGGGCACGGTGCCGGAGGGCTGGCAGGCGCGCATCGCGTACGAAAGTGTGCGGGCGTGTGCGGAGGTGGTCGTACCGCGGACGGTCGCGATCGACGAGGCACTGCGCGCTCGCCCGACCGGCCAGCTCGTGATCCTCGGCGCCGGTCTGGACACACGCGCGTGGCGGCTGCCCGAGCTCGCGCGGACAGCCGTGTGGGAGGTCGACCATCCGGCCTCCCAGCAGGACAAGCGTGCCCGTCTCGGCGCCGCACAGCTGCGAGGTCCGGACGAGGGCGGTCCGGTCACCAACGAGTTGCCGGCCGATGCCCGTTCCGTACAGTTCGCGCCGGTCGATTTCGCTGTCGACGATCTCGGTGCGGCGTTGGATGCGGCCGGGCACGATCCGTCCGCCCCGACGACATGGCTGTGGGAGGGCGTCGTGCCGTACCTCGCGCGCGACGAGGTCCGGGCGACGGTCGCCGCGCTCGCTGCCCGGACCGCCCCGGGCAGCGCGCTCGTCGTCAACTATCAGGCGCCGTCGGTGCGGGCGGCCGCGGGCCGGCTGCTGGCACGCGTGCTCAGCAGTTCCGTGACGTCGGGCGAGCCGTGGCGCTCGCTGTGGAGGCCGCGGCGGATGGCCGCGCTGCTGGCGGAGTACGGACTGCGGACGGTGTCGGACGACAGCCTCCTCGCCCTTGCGCACGCTCTCGGCAGCCCGGTACAGCGTCGGGCGTCCCTGCGGTCCGGTCGCGTGGCGGTCGCGGAGTCCCGCGCCGGGTGAGCCCGCCGGTACGGGTTACCGGGTTCGGTTGGTGGGGCCGGACGGGGTGGGTCATGCGGTCCGGGCGCGTGGGTCATGCTCTGCGGGCGAGCGTACGGGAAGGTGCCGATGGAGAGGTCAGAGGTGGATCATGACGGTCTTGGTCTCGGTATAGGCGTCCAGGACCTCGATGCCGTGTTCGCGGCCGATGCCGGACTGCTTGAAGCCTCCGAAGGGCACGGTGCCAGCGCTCATGTCGGCGTAGGCGTTGATCCACACGGTTCCGGCCCGCAGGCCGCTCGCGGTGTGGTGGGCGCGTTGCAGGTTCGTGGTCCATACCGAGGCGGACAGGCCGTAGATGGTGTCGTTGCCCTGCGCGATGGCGTCGTCGGTGTCGGTGAATGTCATCAGCGAGGCGACGGGGCCGAAGATCTCCTCGCGCACCACGCGGGCGTCGGCTCCGACGTTCTCGATGAGGGTGGGCGGCATGTACAGGCCCTCGCTCTCGCCGGCGGTCTCCAGCGTGCCGCCCTCCTCGCGGGCTATGTCCAGGTAGGAGGAGACCCGCTGGAAGTGCTGGGGTGAGGCCAGCGGCCCCATCCGGGTGTCGGGATGGAAGGGGTCGCCGAAGGTGTACGCCTTCATCTCCCGCAGCAGCAGTTCACGGAACCGCTCCCGGACGGACTCCTGGACGAAGATCCGGGTGCCGGCGACGCAGCCCTCGCCGCTGCCCTGGGCGAACCCGGCGACCGCCCCCTTGGCCGCGGCCTCCAGGTCCGCGTCGTCGAAGACGATCGTCGGGGACTTGCCGCCCAGTTCCAGGGTGACCCGCTTGAGGTCCTTGCTGGAGACCTCCAGGATGCGCTTGCCCACGGCCAGCGAACCGGTGAAGGAGATCTTGTCGACGTCCCGGTGGCCGGTCAGGGCCTCGCCGGTGGTGGCGCCGCCGGTGACGATGTTGACCACACCGTGCGGCAGGTCGGTCTCCAGCAGCAGTTCCCCGATCCGCAGGGCGGACAGCGGCGACCACTCGGCGGGCTTGGCGACCACGGTGTTGCCGGTGGCCAGCGCGGGGCCCAGCTTCCAGGCGAGCTGGAGTACGGGACCGTTCCACGCGGTGATGGCGCCGACGACGCCCAGCGGTTGGCGCAGGGTGTAGTGGAACGCCGACGGGTCGGAGGGGGCGGTCTGGCCGTAGATCTTCGTCGGCCAGCCCGCGTAGTGCCGGAAGACCTCGACCGAGTGGTCCACCAGCCAGCGCGTCATCCACAGCGGGCCGCCCATGTCGAGCGAGTCCAGCACGGCCAGTTCATCGGCGTGGGCTTCGAGGACGTCGGCGATCTGCAGCAGGATGAGGCTGCGCCGGTAAGGGGTGATGTCCGCCCAGGACGGTGCTTCGAAGGCGCGCCGGGCCGCGGCCACGGCACGGTCGACGTCCTCGGCTCCGGCCGAGGCGACCGAGGTGAGGGCCTTGCCCGTGGCCGGGTCGAAGGTCTCGAACGTCTCGCCGGAGCGTGCGTCGGTCCACGCACCGTCTATCAGCAGCTTCTTGGCCGGGCCGGTCAGGAAGGCAGGCGCGGGGCGCTTCGCGGGATCCAGCGTCAGGGGGGTGCTCATGAAGGTCCTCCTAGCAAACGAACTGGTTCGTTCTTCTGCTCGACCGTAACCCCCATCCGGGTGCAGTGCAAACGAACCAGTTCGTTTAGTCTGGTGCCATGGACAAAGCACAGGCGAGCAGGCGGCGCCTCCTGGACGCGGGTGCGGTCGAATTCGCCGCCCACGGGATCGCGGGCGGGCGCGTGGACCGCATCTCGGTCCAGGCGAAGGTCAGCAAGGCCCAGATGTACGCCTACTACGGCAGCAAGGAGGGCCTGTTCGACGCCGTCCTGGCCGACCAGGTCGAAGGCATCCTCGACGCCGTACCGCTGACCGCGGACGACCTGCCCGGGTACGCCGTGCGCCTCTACGACGCCTACCTCGCCCGCCCGCAACTGGTACGCCTGGCCGGCTGGGCCCGCCTGGAACGCACCCCGGTCGGCCGCCTTTTCACCGAGGCCGATGAGACGCCCAAGCTCCAGGCCATCGCCGAGGCGCAGAAGGCGGGCCTGGTCAATCCCGACCTGCCCCCGGCCGACGTGCACTCGATGGTCATCTCCATGGCCATGACCTGGTCACCGAGCAGCCTCACCTACACCGCCACAGCCGCCGACCCCGCCGACGACCACGACCGGCGCCGTACCAGCCTTGCCACAGCCGTACATCGCGCCTTCGGCCCGTCAACTACTCGGCGCTAAAGCCAATGCCGCGTAGTTAAGCCGCAGGTGGGCTAGTCAAGGGCTGGCTCTGATCGCTGTGGATCCATGCTGAGGCGAGCGTGTAG
>NZ_JBEXWP010000043.1:0-53903 GCF_040629895.1 Streptomyces sp. NPDC005866 | reverse complement strand
GGGTAGGACCCGATACGCTTCTTCACCTGGAAAGTGCCTCCGGCGGTGGCGGGAACAAGGACCTCGACAATCCTCATTCTCGCTGGTCAGAGGCAACGACGCCGCAGGCTTCGCGTGATGCTACGGACCGCTGCTTTGCTCCCCCTTGCAGGGCTTTCGACACTGGGCTTCGACGCCGGGCGTTTCCCCCCGACGCCGCCAGTCTGCTACCGGGCCTCCTGGCAGCTACCCGGACCGGACTTCCACCGGCAGGCGACAACGAGCTTACGACTCAAGATCAGCTACATCACGAAGACCTCCGAGTCTGCTGGGCGCGCGAAAGCGCGAGGCTAAACGCAAGGGCATTGGGGGACTTGGAAAAAATATTGTTACGCGCCCTTATTCGCGCCGATGTTCGCGTGAAATATGACGGACGAGTGTTGGTTCGCGGAGCATTCATGCCCCAACCGACCGGAGCCCTACGGCCCGGTCTTTTCCTCACGCGGGAGACAATGTGCGCGTTGTGCCTGGATTCAGACGAAGAGACAGATTTGCAGGCAGATCCGGGCCCGGAATATCCCGACGGATGGTCTTTGCCACCACCGCGGCGCTGAGCGCCGGCGCCCTGGTCCTGCTGGGCGTACAGGCACCTGGCGCCCAGGCGGTACCGGCCTCACCGGTGGCGGCCGGGTCCGCCACCACGCATCCGGGCGTGGTGGCGAGCTGCGCCCGGCCCAAGCCCGGTGAGTTCGGCTGCTTCGCGTTGCGCCGTACGGACGTGCCCGCGACCAAGGGAGTGAGGGCGGCCGCCCTCACTCCCGCCGGATACGGCGCCGGGGATCTGCGGGGCGCCTACGGCCTGCCCGCTGACGGCGGCGCCGGACAGACGATCGCCATCGTCGACGCGTTCGACGACCCCAACGCGGAGCAGGACCTGGCGGTCTATCGGGCGCAGTACGGGCTGCCGGCCTGCACCACCGCCAACGGCTGCTTCCAGAAGGTGAGTCAGCGGGGCGGCACCGACCTCCCGGCCGCCGACACCGCCTGGGCGGGCGAGATATCGCTCGACCTGGACATGGTCTCGGCAGCCGCGCCGAACGCGCACATCCTGCTGGTCGAGGGCGACAGCGCCGGCTTCGCCGACCTCGGCGCGTCAGTGAACGAGGCCGTGGCGCTGGGTGCCAAGTACGTGTCGAACTCCTACGGGTCCTCGTACAGCCCGGCTCCCGGCAGCGGCGAAGACCCGGCGGAGACCACTCAGCTCGACGCCTACTACAACCACCCAGGCGTGGCCGTCGTGGTCTCCAGCGGCGACAGCGCGTACGGGGTGTCCTACCCGGCCTCGTCGCAGTACGTGACCTCCGTGGGCGGGACCGCCCTGGTGCGCGACGCCGGTACGGCGCGCGGCTGGTCCGAGTCGGTGTGGCACAGCGGCAACGGGGGCACGGGATCGGGCTGCTCGGCGTACGAGCCGAAGCCCGCGTTCCAGACCGACTCCGTCTGCGCCATGCGTTCCGTGGCGGACGTCTCGGCGGTCGCCGACCCGGCGACGGGTGTGTCGGTCTACCAGACCTACGGCGGCGCCGGTTGGGCCGTGTACGGCGGAACGAGCGCCTCGGCGCCGATCATCACCGGTGCCTACGCCTCGGCCGGCACCCCCACACCGGGTTCGTACCCCAACTCCTACCCGTACCTGGCTCAGGGTTCGGGCCTGAACGACGTCACCACCGGGAGCAACGGCGTCTGCACTCCGGCCCCCTTGTGTACGGCGGGCGTCGGATACGACGGCCCGACCGGTCTGGGGACGCCCAACGGCCTGGTCGCGTTCCGCAACGGCCCGCACGGCACGATCTCCGGCTCGGTCACCGACGCCTCGACGGGCGCTCCGATCTCCGGCGCCGTGGTCGCGGTGGGCAAAGGCAGCACCCACACCGGTGCCGACGGCTCCTACAGCCTGGCGATCGCCGCCGGCACGTACGACATCACGGTCGACGCCTACGGCTATGCGACCGGCTCCGCCACCGGGGTCCAACTCGCCGACGGGAACAGCCTGACCAAGAGTTTCGCGCTGGCCCCGGTGCCGTCGCGGCGCGTGTCCGGCAAGATCACCGACGGATCCGGTCAGGGTTGGCCGCTCTACGCGAAGATCACCATCGACGGTGTGCCCGGCGGACCGGTCTGGACCGACCCGTACACCGGCGCCTACCACGTCGACCTTCCCCAGAACCACGACTACACCCTGCACGTCACCAGCGCCTACCCCGGATACCAGCCGGTCTCCGTGCCGGTCCGCCTCGGTGGATCGGACACCAGGCGCAACATCGCCGTGCCGGCCGACCTGTGGTCGGGCACCACCCCCGGGTACACACCCAAGGACACGGGAACCACGGAGAGCTTCGACTCCACCACCGCGGCCCCCAGCGGCTGGACGGTGACCGATGCCGCGGGCACGGTCGGCGGCTGGGAGTTCGACGACCCGTCCGGCCGCGGCAACACCACAGGCGGCAGCGGGGCATTCGCGATCGCCGACAGTGACCATGCGGGACGCTCGGCACACCAGGACTCCAGCCTGATCAGCCCGGCCTACGACTTCAGCGCGGACACCACCCCGGAGCTCAGCTTCCAGACGGACTACCTCGCCTACCAGCTTCAGAAGGCCACCATCGACGCCAGCACAGACGGCGGAGCCACGTGGTCGAACGTGTGGTCGGCGAACAGCGCCATCCGCGGACCCTCGAAGATCACCGTGCCGCTGACCGCGTTCGCCCACGACGCGAATGTGCGGATCCGCTTCCACTTCACCTCCAGTTTCGGCTGGTACTGGTCGGTTGACGACATCTTCGTCGGCAACCGCACCCTGCCGACGACGCCCGGCGGGCTGGTCGCGGGAAGGGTGACCGACGCCAACACCGGTCACCCACTCAATGCCGCCCAGGTGACGGGAGCTTCGGGCAGCGGTCTGGCCGCCGCCACCAACGCGACGCCGGACGACGCCACTGTGAACGGCGGTTTCTACTGGCTGTTCGCGCCGACCGGCAAGCAAACCCTTACGGCGGCGAAGCGGCCGTACGCCCCGCTGTCCGAGGACGTGAAGGTACGCGTCCGCGAAGGCAGCATCGCAAAGCTCATGTTCCCGCTGGACGCGGGGCAGCTGACCGTCACTCCGACCTCGCTCAGCGCCTCGGTGAGCCAGGGATCCCGAACCACCAGGACCCTGACGGTCAAGAACACCGGCGGAGCCCCTGCCACCCTGACCCTGTCCGAGCGGCCCGGCGGCTTCAGCACCGACGCACAGGGCGCCCCGCTCAGCAGGACAGCAGGTGACTTCTCGCCGCTGGCGCTCCAGCCCTCAGCGGCCGGCCCCTCGTCCGCGGCGAGCACTCCGCCCGCCGCCAGCCAGGCCGGCGGCACCGCGTGGCAGACCTCGCCGAACCTTCCGGAGGGCCTCCAGGACAACGCCGTGGACGTACACAACGGCAAGGTCTACAACGAGTTCGGCACCGACATCTTCAACAGGCTGAACAAGCTGTACGTCTTCAGCCCCGAGACCGGAACCTGGACCAGGCTGGCCGACGCCCGCAACATCCGCGAGGCGCCGGTCCACGGATTCATCGGAGACAAGCTGTACGCCGCCGGCGGCTGGAGCAACTTCGGCGCGCCCAGTGCCAACCTGGAGATCTACGACCCCGCCACCAACACCTGGGCATTCGGGGCGCGGAACACCCGTCTGCTGGCCGCCTCCGGGAGCGCGGTCCTGAACGGAAAGCTTTATGCCGTCGGGGGCTGCGGCCCCAACTACTGCGGCAGCACCAGCGTCCTGGTGTACGACGCTGCTTCCGACTCCTGGTCGACAGCGGCCGACTACCCGGAAAAGACAGCGTGGACCTCCTGCGGTGCCATCCTGGGGAAGCTGTACTGCGCGGGCGGGGCCACGGACAGCTCTGCGTCCAAGAGCGCCTACGTCTACGACCCGTCGTCCGACAGCTGGACCCCCCTGCCCGATCTGTCGCAGACGGACTGGGGCTCGGCGACCGCCGTGGCCAACGGCCTGTTGACGCTCTCCAGCGGCATCATCGGAGGCAAACTCAGCAATCAGGCATTCGCATACGATCCGGCGCTGGACGCGTGGACCACGCTACCCAACGTCAACCAGGCCACCTATCGCGGCGGCGGTGCGACCGGCCTCTACAAGGTCGGCGGCTCGACGGGCGACACCTTCCCGGTCGCCACCGTCGAACGGCTGCCCGGCTACGACCAGCGGGACTCGACCGACGTCCCATGGCTGTCCGAGCCCACCCAGCAACTCACCCTCCGGCCCGGCGCGTCGGTGAAGCTCACGGTCACCCTGAACGCCGCAGTGGCGGAGGTCAACCAAGCGGGCACCTATACGGCGCAGTTGGTGATCAACACCAACACCCCTTACCAGGTGCACGGCGTTCCGGTCTCCTTGACGGTGGTCCCGCCGAAGAAATGATCACCGGAACCGTGAGCACCACTGGTTCCGGCCCGACGCCGGCCCTCCAGCGCGGTCGTACAGGCCGCGCTGGAGGGCCGCCTCCTCTGTAGGGTTCCAAAAGTGCTCCAAGGTGCGGTACGGACGAGCTCACGTGGCCATCGCGGTCACCGCCGACGGCTACCGCGAGATTCTCGGCCTGTGGGCCGGCGACGGCGGCGAGGGCGCCAAGTACTGGCAGACCGTCCTGACCGAGATCAAGAACCGCGGGGGCCGCGACGTCCTCATGCTCGTCGCCGGCTCGCCTCAACCGCCTCGACAGAGACGATCACATCACTCATCAGGTGTTCCCTTGATCAGGTTTACACCGCTGACGGTACAGGCCCGGCCGTGGGGTCGGATAGCCCCGTCCGGGCCGCCGAGGAGGTCGCGTACTTGCTGGCCGAGGACGCATAAGGAGCTCAACCCGGTCGAACGCCGGCGCGGGCCTGATCATCGAACCGCTACCGGACATCACCGATTCAACCTGAGTACACGCAAAGTTGTGCGCTGCAGGCAGATACTACGCGGCGTAGAGCAGCTATGTTTCCTCGCCGGTCCCACGGCGTCAATTCCGCGAAATATTTTTGTCGTTGCTGGCCGCTGGCCGCCATTTGGCGGAAGTTGGCCACCCGACTGATCTTGCGCCTCTGCGGCGCCAACTGGCACCTTCCCTGTGACAACCAGCAAGCGATCTCCGTCTGCTGGCGTGGGGTCATTCTTCGAATTTCCGGTCAGGTGCAATCAAGCTCGTCACCGACGCCACCTCGGCCGGGCGGCAACCTCTGCCGTCAGGCCCCGCGGCAATTTCTTATTCCGAATCCTGAACGAATACGGCTAGAGCCTCGACCAGGATCAACCTACTCACCAGGCCGCAAGCCAGGCCCCGTTGTGTGTTCTCAGGAGACGTACATGCCCTGCCGACCCGTCACGTGGAGCATCCGCCGCGTGTCACCCTCTGCTGTCGGCTCCATAGTCGGTCGGCTGACCGCCACGCTGGTGGCGCTGGTGCTCGCGGTGGCCACACTGATCGCCGTGCCCGCCACCTCCTACGCCACCGACAGCACCCCCAAACCACTGGTCCCGCAGACACACGCCACCAGTCCGACCTCCCTTGGCCAGCATCCGACCCGGCAGGTCTGCGCCAAGCCCTCGAAGGCCGGCGAGATGTCCTGCATGTCCGTCAAGCGGGACGACGTCATCGGTCCGAAGGGCGTGCAGCCGAACGCCACCCCTGTCGGGTTCGGCCCCGCCGATCTGCGAAGCGCCTACAACCTGCCTTCCGGCGGAGCCGGTCAGACCGTCGCGATCGTGGACGCCTACGACTCCCCGAGCGCTGAGAGCGACCTGGCCGTGTACCGGCAGCAGTACGGTCTGCCACCGTGCACGACCGCCAACGGCTGTTTCAAGAAGATGGACCAGCGCGGCGGCACCAACTACCCGCCGGCGGACTCCAACTGGGCCGGGGAGATCTCCCTTGACCTCGACATGGTCAGCGCGATCTGCCCCAGCTGCAACATCCTGCTGGTGGAGGCCGACGACGCTTACCTGAACAACCTCGGCACGGCTGTGAACCAGGCCGTCGCCCAGGGCGCCAAGTTCGTCTCCAACAGCTACGGCGGCGCCGAGGACTCCAGCGAGACGCAGTCCGACGGCGCCTACTTCAACCACCCCGGCGTCGTTGTCACCGCCAGCACGGGTGACTTCGGCTACGGGGTCAGCTACCCGGCGGCTTCGGCGTACGTCACCGCGGTCGGTGGCACCTCGCTGGTCAAGGACACCTCCACCACACGCGGCTGGGCCGAGGCCGCGTGGTCCGGCGCGGGCAGCGGCTGCTCGGGTTTTGAGACCAAGCCGTCGTTCCAGAGCGACTCCGGCTGCGCCAAGCGTGCGACCGCCGACGTGTCCGCGGTCGCCGACCCCAACACCGGAGTCGCCGTGTACAACGGCGGCTGGCATGTCTACGGCGGCACCAGCGTGTCCTCGCCGGTCATCGCTTCGGTCTACGCCCTCGGCGGCGCCCCCGCGACCGGCTCGCAGCCCAACTCCCTGCCCTACGAGAACACCGCCAACCTCAACGACGTCACCTCGGGCAGCAACGGCAGTTGCACCCCGTCGTACCTGTGCACCGCCGGACCCGGATACGACGGACCCACCGGGCTGGGCACCCCGAACGGCGTTGGGGCGTTCCGTTCCGGGCCGCACGGGATCGTGACCGGCACCGTCACCGACGGCACCAACCCACTGGCGCAGGCCACGGTGGCTTTCGGCGACAGCTCCGCCACGACGGACGGTCAGGGGCACTACAGCCTGAACGCGCCCATCGGGACCTACGACGTCACGGCTTCCAAGTTCGGGTACGTCTCCAGGACCATTTCGGGTGTGGCAGTCGCCGAGGGTCAGACGGTGACCGAGAACTTCGCGCTCACCGCGAAGCCGGCCGTCAAGGTCACCGGTACGGTCCGTGACGGCTCGGGCCATGGCTGGCCGCTGTATGCGACCGTGCAGGTCAAGGGTGAACCGACCGCGATCACCCACACCGATCCGAAGACCGGGCGCTACAGCCTCAGTCTGCCTGCCGGGAACACCTACACCCTGCAGTCCGATGCGCTCTACCCCGGCTACAAGGAGGACGCGGCCGACGTGGAGGTCGGTTCGTCGGACGTGACCCACGACATCAACGTCTCGGTCGACCAGACCACGTGCAGCGCGGCCGGCTACGCCTTCACGTACGACGGCACCACGCAGACGTTCGACGGCACCACCGCACCCGCCGGGTGGACGGTCGACGACAACATCGGTAACGGTCAGGCCTGGGTCTTCAACGACCCCGGGAAGCGCACCAACATGACGGGCGGCTCGGGTGGCTTCGCCGGCATCGACAGTTTCCATTACGGCACCGGGGCCGGCCAGGACAGCTCGCTGATCAGTCCGGTCGCCGACTTCAGCGGGGACACCCACCCGTACGTGTCCTTCAACACCGACTACGCCGGCTTTGTCAACCAGGTCGGCAACGTCGATGTCAGCGTCGACGGCGGCCAGACCTGGAGCACCGTCTGGCACCACACCTACGACAGCGTCCGAACGGCAACCCAGGTCGTGGACCTGTCCCAGGCGGCCGGCAAGAGCGCCGTCCGGGTACGGTTCCACTACACGGGTAACCAGAGCTGGTGGTGGCAGGTCGACGACGTCTACATCGGCGGACGTGCCTGCGTGCCGACGCCGGGTGGTCTGGTCGTCGGCCAGGAGTTCGACAAGAACACCGGAGTCGCCCTCAACGGCGCCACGGTCACCTCGGCCGGCAATCCTACGGAGAAGACGACCTCGGCGGCGACACCGGACGACCCGAACCTGGGCGACGGCTTCTACTGGCTGTACTCCTCGCTCACCGGAAGCCACACCTTCACCGCCATGGCGAGCAATTACACCGCCCAGGACGTCAGCGTGAACGTCGCCCCGGACTCGGCGACGGAGGCTGAGTTCTCGCTGCCAGCACCACGGCTCGAAGTGAGTCCAGGCACGATCAGCACAACGGTGGCCTGGCAGAGCCGGACGAGCCGGACCGTGATGGTCAAGAACACGGGGACCGCCCCGGTCACCGCCAAGATCGGTGAGCGGCCGGGCAACTACCAGCCGGCCGCGCAGGGCGCGCCACTGCAGAGGGTCGAAGGACACTACTCACCCGAACGGTTCCAGCCCGGCAAGCCGGCCACGAACACCGCCGCCAAGCCCGCCTCGACACCGTACGCACCGCCATGGACCACTGTGGCCGACTACCCGGCGCCGATCATGGACAACGGCGTCGGGACCATCAACGGCAAGGTCTACTCGGTCGGTGGCAGCGACGGCTTGTCCATCACCGCCAAGTCCTACGTCTACGATCCGGGCACCCAGGCATGGAACGCCATCGCCGATATGAGCACCGCACGCGACGCGCCGCAGGTGGCCGCCGTCGACGGCAAGCTGTACGTCTTCGGCGGCTGGAACTCCAACGGATCTCCGGTGGCCACCACGGAGATCTACGACCCGACCTCCGACACCTGGGCGACCGGGGCGAGCGACCCCCAGCCGCACGCCAGCTCCGGCGTGAGCGTGCTCGACGGCAAGGTCTACCTCGTCGGCGGCTGCGACGGCACGTGCGGCGGCACGACGGACGTGCAGCTGTACGACACGGCGTCGAACACATGGAGCTCGGTGCAGGCCTATCCGGAGCCCACCGCCTGGCTCGGCTGCGGTGCCATCCGCGGGCAGGTCTACTGCGCGGGCGGCTCGGCGGGCACGGCCACGTCCAAGCGCACCTACGCCTACGACCCGTCATCGGACAGCTGGACCCGCCTCGTCGATCTCCCGATCGATCTGTGGGGGACAGGCTACTCAGCCGCCAACGGCCAACTACTCCTCTCCGGTGGCGTAACCAACGGATCCAGCACGATCACCAACCAGGGATTCGCCTACGACCCGAGCTCCAACGCCTGGACCGCATTGCCCAATTCCAACAACGCTGCTTACCGTGCCGGCTCGGCCTGCGGTTTGTACAAGATCGGAGGCTCGCGCGGAGGCTTCGTCGCGTTGAAGGACGCGGAAATGCTGCCCGGCTATGACCAGTGCTCCGCCGCCTCGGACGTTTCCTGGCTGTCGGAGGACACCACCCAGGTGACGATCCAGCCCGGCGCCAGTGCCACGATCACGGCGACGCTCGATGCGAACGTCGCCGCGATCACCCAGCCGGGGACGTACACCGCGCAGCTCACCGTCAGCGCGAGGACCCCGTACACGGTGGCACCGATCCCGGTGGCGTTCGTGGTGCAACCGCCCAGGACCTGGGGCAAGATCACCGGAACGGTGACCGGCGCGGGCTGCACCGGAGCACCCGTCCCACTGGCCGGTGCCACGGTGGAGATCGACTCCTCGGTCTCGAGCCACACCCTCAAAACCGACAAGAACGGCCAGTACGTGCTCTGGCTCGACACCCGGAACAACCCGCTCACACTGATCGCGGCCAAGGACGCATGGGCGCCTCAGGCCAGGTCGGTCAAGATCGCCAAGTTGAAGACGACCACGGCCGACTTCACCCTCACACCCGACCACACCTGCAGCTGATCCCGGCGCGGGGCCGGGCCTCGCGGACCCTCACCTGTAGGCACCATCGGAGCGCACCGGCCACTCAGGCAGGGGCGCTCCATGGTGCCTACGGGCGCGTGAGCTCGGCGGCACCGGTGCTACCCAGCTTGAATCGGTGATGTCCGGTAACCAGTCTGCCGGCGACCAGCCCCGCGTCTCCGCCGCCCGGAACGCACAGGCGAACTCCGCGTCGGCGAACAACTCTGCGCCTGCCGAGAACCCCCATCCAAGCGGGTGCGGGGGTCGATGCCTTCCTGTGTGAGGATTTCCCAGACGGTGGAGGGGGCCTGTCCAGTAATCGGGACGGTCCCAGTTGTGGGCAAGCCAGTCGAGCACCTCGGAGAGGGCGAGCCAGCCGTCATAGTCGACCCCGGCACGGTCGGCGCCGGGGAGGGGCAGGGCGTAGGCCGCCTCGCCGTAGATGTCGAGCTGGAGCTGGCCGGCGGCGCCGTTGCCCATCCGCACGGGCCCCGAGCCGTGGTAGCCCTTCAGGTGGTCCAGGGTCTCCTCACGCAAGTGGGGGTCGCCGTCCACCCGGTACATGATCTGGAGGGGATCGCCGTTGATCGTGCGGCGCTCCCGGAAGCGGTCGGCGAGCCAGTGCCGGAACGCGTTGGCCTCATCGGTGAAGCCGAGCCTGACCAGGGCCTTCACGGACAAGGAGGCGTCGCGCACCCAGGTGTAGCGGTAGTCCCAGTTGCGTTGGCCGCCGAGTTGCTCGGGCAGTCCCATGGTGGCCGCCGCCACGGGGGCTCCGGTGGGGGCGTAGGTCAGGAGCTTGAGCGTGATCGCGGACCGGTTGACCATGTCCTGCCAGCGCCCCCGGTAGCGGCAGCGGCGGATCCAGCGGTGCCAGAAGGACATGGTGGCCTCGAACTCGCGCCGCACGTCCGCCTCGTCGAACGGCGTGGGTAGTCCGCCCCCGGCATCGCGCACCGTCAGTACCGTGGCGGCAAGCTCGCCCTCGCCCAGCTCCACGCTCGCGGTGATGTCGTCCCCGTCCCGCTCCAGCGTCACCGGTCCGGCGGCCTGAAGGAAGACGTCGGTTCCGGCGCCGGCGAAGTGGGCGGTGTTCTCCCGCAGCCCTAGGGTGTGCGCGGCCCGCGCGTAGTCGAGGCGCGGACGGCACTCCACGCCGAACCGGACCCGGCCGCGGGTCACCCGCATGATCCGGATCAGCCGGTGACGGCCGGTGGGTGTCGTGGGGTCCGCGGGCAGCGGCATCAGGTCGATGACCTCGCCGACCCCGTCGGCGGTCAGGAAGCGGGTGATCAGGACGGCGGTGTCCGACAGGTAGAGCTGGCGCACGGTGGCGTCCGGGGCGTCGGCGGTGATGGCGAAGTGGCCGCCACGCTCGTGGTCGAGAAGGGCCGCGAAGACGCTGGGCGAGTCGAAGCGCGGCGAGCAGAACCAGTCGACCACGCCCTCGGCCGAGATCATCGCGGTGGTCTGAAGATCGCCCACCAGCCGTGGTCGGCGATCGGCGGGTACGGCTGTGCGGGCATCCTGGGTCCTCGGGGCCGGGTCCGGTGCGGTGGCGTCGAGAGGGGTCGGTACGACGGACATGGCGGGGTTCGTGCGGTGGCCCTGGTCGTGCTGCGGATGATGCCCGCCGTAGCGGCACGTCGACGTGCCTTCAGAAGCATCGGACCACGGAGCCGGGCGGCCGCGCATCCAGAGCGGGGCCGCCCGGGCGGGCCTCCCAGCGCCTGGGGAGGACGCGGGTTGAGCCCCTCGTACGGTGCGGGAACCCGTCCGCACCCCGGAACCCCGCACCCAAGGCCTCAGGCCACCGGGAGCGCGACCGAGTGCCCGGCGAGTCAATCTCGTAGGGCCGCCACGAGGCGTGGCACCTCCTCCGGCTGCGCCGCGCCGCCGAAGACGTAGTGGTGGGGGCGGACGAGCAGTGCCGTCTGCCCCGAAGGAGGATAGTGGGGGCATGGGCCTTCGGCGGCGCCTTGCGGATCTTCGGCAGCCATGGCACTCGAGTCGGGCGCTGGTTGCGAGTCTGCTTGGCTTGGTGGCGATCACCCTCATCGACATCTGGGCGAGGGACCGTATACAGCTCAGCCCGCTGCTGGTGGCTGCGCCCGCGATCACGGCGTCATTCGGAGGCCCCGGCCTCGTAGCGGTGATGGGAGGCCTGACCGTAGTATGCCAAGTGATCATCGGGATGGCACACGGTGATCTGGGCTCTTGGAATCACACGGTGCAGGTCATCGCCCTGGCTCTGTTGGCCTGTCTCATCGTGCTCTACTGCCGCCAGCGTGCGCGGCGCAACCGTGAGCTGGAGCGGGTGCGGTCGGTCGCCGAAGCCACACAGCAGGTGGTCCTGCGGCCACTGCCCCACCGGATGGGTCCGCTGCGCATCGCCTCGTGCTATCTGGCGGCTGAGGACGAAGCGCAGATTGGCGGAGACCTCTACGCAGCCACGCGCGGTGAGCACTGCACTCGTCTCCTCATGGGAGATGTCCGGGGCAAGGGCCTGACCGCCATCAGCGACGCCTCAACCCTGATGGGCGCCTTCCGGGAAGCTGCCCATCGGTACGGCAGTCTCGTAGAACTCATCGACGCACTGGAAGGCAGCATCTGCAGGCACCTGGCCGAGTACACCGTGCACTCCACGGCAGATGATCTCGAAGAGCACTTCGTCACCGTCCTGCTCCTGGACATCCCCGACGATTCCCCCGTGGCCCAGACGATCAACTGCGGACACCCCCCTCCGCTGCTTCTGCGCAAGGGCAGCGTGACGGCCCTCTACCCCAGCGCTACCCAGCCCCCACTGGGGATGTGCACACTGCCGCGAGGCCGCTGGACCACTGACGTCTTCACCTTCGACGACGACGACGCGCTTCTCCTCTACACCGACGGCGTGATCGAAGCGCGCGGTCCCGACCGTTCCTTCTACCCGCTCGCCGAACGCGTCGCCCAGTGGACCGACCTCGGCCCCGAGGCGCTGCTGCACCACATCCGAGACGACGTTCTCACGCATGTCGGCGGGCGTCTGGGCGACGACGCAGCCATGGTGGTCATCCAACGTCTGCCCACGCTGAGCCCGGTCAAGTACCTGAAGAAGGTTGCTCACGTCGGTGACAACCATCACGGCACAGACGCGACACGCGGCAGTCCGGGAGCCACCAGCCTCAGCCCACCGGCGTGAGGCAGCACGTCCAGCCCGCCATTGATGAGCTGCGCCGCCGCACCGGCGACCTGGCCGCCACTCTCGGCGAAGTCGGCGCGCGGGCCTGGTTCAGCGGCGCCGCGGCCCCGTGGTTGTCGGAGTGTGGCTTCGAACGAGTCGATTGGCCCCATGGGAACGAGTCCGCTGGCCCCGATTGGTGATCTTGAGTGCTTGTCGTGAACGAGTCGATTGGCCCCACCTGAGAGAGGGCCGCGCCGGGTGCCGACCGCGGGTTCAACCGGTCGTGATCGTAATCGGGTCGCTGCCATTCGGGGCTCGCTGATACATATGTGCGATGGCAGGCGACGACTCCGGTGCGTTTCAAGCAGGGCAGTCAGGACTCATCGTGAGGGTCCCCGACGTAGAACCTGCTGTTCGAGCGTGGCGTGACAGGCTGGACCCTTCAGCCCGTGCGGGTGTTCCGGCCCATGTCACCGTCCTCTTCCCGTTTCTCGACGAGAGCCTCATCGACGACGATGCTTTCGCTGCCATCGGAGAAGTGATCGGGCGTCACCGGCCTTTCGAGGCCCGGTTCGAGCACTGCGGGCGATTCCCGGGGATCTTGTATCTCGTTCCCGAACCGGACCTCCCGTTCCGTCGGCTCACCGAGGCGATCGCGGACCGGTGGCCGGAGACCTCACCGTTCGGCGGGCGATTCGACGAGGTCGTCCCGCATCTGACCATCGCCCAGGGGCAAGACGACGCCGTGCTGGAGGAGGCCGAGGCCGCCCTTCGCAGCCGGCTTCCCGTCACTGCCCGCGTGTCGTCGGTCGATCTGATGGTCCACGACGGAACAGGGTGGCAGCAGCGAGCGGCGTTCGCGCTCCGGTGATCCCTCTGTTGGTCATCGGTCAGCCGCCGCTGTGCTGGGCCTTGGTGTGGGCGAAGTCGTTCACAGCCACTCCGTGACATCCATTCGGTCATTGTCGGCCACGTCGTCAGGCTGTGTCGTCCTGCTCTCGTCCGATGGCAGCGAGCCGGTTCTTGAGCCGGTAGCTGGGGCCGTTGACGGAGATCACTCCGCAGCGGTGCAGGAGGCGGTCGAGGACGGCGGTGGGGAGGACCTCGTCGCCAAACCCCTGTCCCCATTCACTGAAGGTCTTGTTCGCAGGATGATCGAGCCCTTCTCGTAGCGCTTGGAGATCACCTGGAAGACCAGGTTGGCCTCCGCGCGGATGAGGGGCTGACAGCCGACTTGGTCCAGGACGAGGACCGCAGGCCGCAAGTACGTACCGAGCTCGTTGGTCAGGCGTCCTCGGCTTCGGCGGCGGTGAGGTCCACGACGATGTCGTCGAGGCTGGACTACGCCGAGCACGAGCGTGCTCCCGACCGGTGTTCGCAGCACCGGCCTACCCGATGACCACCAACCGATCACTCGGGAAAGAACGCCCATTGCGTTCAACCCGATGCCGGTCCACAGGCCTTGAGCATTGCTCCCGAAGCTTGTGGCGGCGGGGCACCAGGGCTCGATCAAGTTCCGTAGGTTTCCGGGGTGTTGGTGATGCCCAGGATCGGGAGTGCTCGTTCTGGTTCGTCGCGAATTGCTCGGGTGGTCTTGGCGATGTTGTCGGCTCCGAGGGTTTTCAGCGCGCCGATGGCGAGGTTGCGCAGGGTTGCCATGGCGCGAGGTGCGGTCCCGCTGTGGACGGTGGAGGCGTCCTCGGCGAAGGTGACGTCCCTGATGTGGTGGGATGAGTTCTTCACTCCCCAGTGCCCGCGAATCGCGGCGGCCAGGTCGGCGGGGCCGGCTTGGTGTGCGTCGAGACTGGTGACTGCGTAGACGCTCTCGCGGGTCTCGCGCTTGCCGGACTGTTTGCGGCGGCGGTGGACGCGGATGGCCAGGCGCGCGTGGGGGAAGAATCGATCCCGCCGAGTTCGTCTGCGATGGAGCAGGTCTTGATCGAGCGTGACTCGTGGCGTCCGTGCCCGGTCCCGGAGGTGGTGTGCTGGACGGCGATGTCCCGCCACGGCAGCGCCGCGAACTGGCTGTGGGCAGTCGGTTGGTTGGTCTTGATCACGGCGATGTAGTGGGCCTTCTTGGTCTCGACCAGCCACGAGATGTTCGCTTTGACCGAGTGTAGGGCGTCAAAGGTGACGACGGTACCTGCCAGGTCAAGCGGTGCCAGCAGGGGACGGAAGCGCGTGGTTTCGTTCGTCTTCGTCCCGACCTCGGCCTGGGCGAGGGTCACGACGGTGCCGTGGGTGACCGCGGAGAGCAGGTGTCGGCGCGTCGAGGTGAGGCGGGCTGAGCCCCTGAGTGCTTTGCCATCGACGGCGATCACGCGCGGTCGCCGGGACGCGGAGGCGGACGGCGCCCGGGCGGGCTCGGTGGCGGCGCGGTGCCGGTCAGCCAGGTAGGCGCCCACCGCACGGTCCAGGGCGTCACCGTCGACGGCCCCCAGCACCCGCCCGATCGTGGCCGGCGACGGAGCGCGTCGCCACCTGAGGAGGTGGTGACGGATGCCGATGACCGCCAGCAGGCCAGTGGCCGCACGGGCGCCCCACTCGGCGATCTCCTCGATGGTCTTCGCGCCCGAGACGGCCGCGCACGCGCACACGGCCAGGATCGAGACCAGGGAGTACCAGCGGCCCCGCCGCGACCGGGGGTGGGGCACCGACTCCAGGTAGGGGCGCAGGTCGGGGACGTGATCGGGGTCGAGCGGCCCGAGCTTCGCCAGGATCGCGGGAATCGTGGAGGACGGGGCACAGGGCACGGGATACCTTCGAGGCCATAGATTTTGGGCAGCAACGATGATCACGAAGTCTGTGCCCGTTCCGCTCTGCGCCCCAAGCAGTCGCAGCTACGCAGCCCACACGACCCAGGAACTTAAAGGCGACCCGCATCGAAGGCGACCCGAATCCAGGAGTCCAAGTGCGATGAGCTTCGTCATGGTTCCTCGTCTGTATCCACAACACACCATCAACCGCACGCGAGGAGAGCACCATGACCGCCATCTACACCTGGGACGTCTTTTCCACCCTCGACGGCTACGGCTCCTACGGCCCCGACGGCGACTGGGGCGGCTACTGGGGAAAACAGGGCCCTGAGTTTCTTGACAACCGCCTTGCCGTGGCCAGTGAAGAGCAGCAGATGGTTCTCGGGACCAACACCTTTCGGCAGTTCGTGGAGCTGCTGGGCCCGATCCCAGAGGCCGAACTCGACCCGGTGAACTCCCGGATGCGACGCACGCCGACAACGGTGGTGTCGACGACGCTCGCCGGACCCTTCGCATGGCCGGACGTGACCGTCGTGGCCGGCGACGCCGTCGACGTCGTCGCCCGGCTCAAGAAAGAGTCCGAGGTGCCGTTGCGCTCGCACGGCAGCCTGTCGTTGAACCGGGCGCTGATGGCCGCGGGGCTCGTCGACCGCGTCCAGGTGACGCTCTTCCCTGTGATCAGCGGTCAGACCGGGACCGCCCCGATCTTCAAGGGCGCGGCCGACTTCGACCTCGAGCTGATCGAGGGCCGGACGTTCGACGGCCACACCCAAGAGCTCATCTACCGACCCACCCTGCACAGCTAAACACAACCGTGCGCTGCACCAGGTCCCGCAGCCGAACCTGCCCCCTTCCACGGGCCGACATGCCGCACCTACCAGGAACTTGAACACGCCCTGGCGGGGCACCACACGAGTCACGACCCGCATCGTGGCGGCTACTTCAAGCCCGGGCGGTGGATTCGGACAAGGCGTATGACCGTCCGCGCCTGCGGAAATGATGAAGCGGCAAGCGCATCGGAGTCCGGATCGCCCGCGTAGTCATAGAGTCCAGTGAACGACTGGGACCTCATGGGTGGGGGATCGAGAGGACGAGGTCGTGGCTATCCGGCCACCGCAGACTCAGTCCCCGTTACAGGCGTCATCCCCGCAACAACCTCACCCTTCTGGGTCTCGCTGCAGCCCGATGCTGGTCTTCTTCCGTCGCGGGGGCGGCGGGGGGACGGACGGACGACCGTTACGGAGAAAACGTCGTGTGTGCATGGAGCCGTATTGCTCGTGCTGCACCAGTGAGGCGAGTGATACGCGGTGGCAGTCAGGATGCGTTCAGGTTTCCGCTGGCACAGTCGGGCACTATGACCTATGAAACTTCTGGGAGTCCGGTGCTTGCAGAGGCGGGCACTCAGAGGGGAGACCAGCAGCGAGCTGGCGGCCTACCGGCAGAGGCGGGCTCACGCCGCCTCTCCGGCACTGAATGGGGGAGTGGCGGGAGAGCCTCTGCGTGGCCGGGAGGGGAGGCCGCACGGGGGATCGGGCGACGCGAATTCACGCGTCACACCGGTTGGATCTCGGGACGAAGGTTCCCAGAATCCGACCAACTCCGCTGGGCAGGGCTCGAATCGGCTCCAAGGATTCCTCAGGCTGGTTAGGGAATGGGGGGCCTTCCGGCCGACCGGCAGGGGCACGACCCGATCCGAGAAGCCGAACGCTTACCGTCCAGCAAGGTGTGCTGCCCCCGGGTCATAGCAAGTATGCCGAAAGTCCTCGCGCAGGCCGAGGAAAGAACGAAAGCGGAGGTCATTCCGAGAACGCGAACCGTGTCACGGATGACGCCCTCGGCGGCGTGGCCCGAATGAGCTTGACGAGCAGTCGAAGTCATCCCGTCGTGGATCCGAGCTGCGCTTATCTACGCATTTACAGACAGTTACCGTTCGGCAGACGTGTGGGACGCCCCTCCGTGCTGCCACCCGTTCTATGCGAGGGTTATATGACAACTGTGACGACGTCCGAGAGTCTTCGGACGCCTGCCAGGCAAATGCTGAACAAGGTTCCCGAGGTCACGATCTGGTTTTGGATCATCAAGATCCTGTGCACCACGGTCGGCGAAAGCTTCGCCGACTGGATCAACATGAACCTCGGCGTCGGCCTGATCAACACCGCATTGATCTTCACCGCCGTTCTGGCAGGCGTATTGGGCTGGCAGCTCAGCACCAAGCGCTACGTCCCGTTCGTCTACTGGCTCACCGTCGTGGTGGTGAGCGTGACCGGTACCCTCTACACCGACATCCTCACCGACAGCCAGGGCGTTCCCCTCGCGGTGAGCAGCAGCGTGTTCGCCGTTGTCCTGGCCGTTGTCTTCGGGGTCTGGTACGTCCGCGAGCGGACCCTGTCGGTCCACAGCATCACCACCCGCCCCCGTGAACTCTTCTACTGGCTCGCGGTCCTGGTCACCTTTGCCCTCGGTACCGCGACCGGCGACTGGACCCTGGAGCTGACCGGCTGGACCCCGGGCGTCTCCGTGCTCCTGCCTCTCGGGTTGATCGTCGCGATCGTCCTCGCGTGGCGTCTCGGCGCCAATGCGGTGCTCTCCTTCTGGCTGGCCTACATCCTCACTCGCCCGCTCGGCGCCAACCTCGGCGACTGGCTCGGCTCGCCCAGTGGCGACGGCGGCCTGGGCCTCGGCACCGCGGTGACCAGCGTGATCTTCCTGGCCGCGATTCTGGCTACGGTCGTGTACCTCACGCTCAGCCGCAGCGATGTCATCGAGACCTCCGACCTGAGCGATGCCCCAGGAGCTGCGAACCCGGCGCGGGAGCGGCTCATGCTCGGTTACTACGCCGTTGTAGCGGTCGCAACCGCAGCACTTCTCGTTTGGGCACACCAGCAGCCCCACGCGGCTGCGGCCAGCGAGGCTCCCGCACCGCCGACCGCTCATCTCACCCCGAAGCAGGCAACGTCACCGTTTCCTCCGGCCGAGATCGCGAAATTCCGCACGATCACAGCCGACATCCTGGCGAAGCTCAACTCGGGCGATCAGGCAGCCGCGACCACCCGGGTGACCGACCTCGAGACCGCTTGGGACGACGGCCAGCCCACCCTTGAGCCCAAGAGCGAGCAGTCCTGGCACTTCCTCGACAGCGAAATCGACCAAGTCCTGACGTCGCTACGCGCCTCGACCCCCGACAAGGCCACGGAAGTCAAGGCGCTCAACACCCTCCTCACCTCACTCAGCTGACTAACCACGAAGACGGACTGCCTCGCCGCACTGTGCGAGCGTCGGATGCTCCCGGTGGTGGCCGTTCTCCCGGCGGGGCGCGGCCGTGTCCGTGGTCAGGAGCAGTGACTTTCTCTGCATGTCAGGCATCTGCGGCTCCGTCCGAGCACGGACGGAGCCGCAGATGCAGTGGCGAATGGCATCCAGGTGTGCTGCTGCGCGACGGCAGTCATAGGCCAAGACGGGCCATTTGACGCGTCCGTCGTTGTCGCCGCTGCCCCGACATGCATGTCGAGCTTCGCCGGCGCGGTTCCCGAGGAGGGTGCGGCACGGCAACGGTCAGTGCACGTCCCACGGTGTCGTCAGTCACTCGATGATCTGGTGCCAGCGCTCGTCCACCGCCGAGCACGGCTCGTAGGCTTCGATCCGTACCGGGCGAGCCGCGCCGGGAACCCGGGAACATGAAGAGCCGTTCGAGCACACGGTAATTAGCGCCCGGTCTCCGCCCCGTCGCCGACCATTGCGAGTAGAGCTGCTCGACACCGTCGCGATCGCCGCCACGTAGGGCGTGCGCCGTGAGGGCCGTCCACTCCCGCCAGCCCGTGAAGCCGGCACCGGAGGCGATGATCCGTTCCGATTCCCGGGTGGTGTCGGCCACCGCCGCCACGTCGCCGGTCAGGCACCTGTTCTTGGCCGGGAGGGCCGTGCGCATCGTCAGCCGCAGGCGGTACAGCTCGGCCTCAGCGAACGCCGCGTCGCAGCCCGCCGCACGAGCCGTCCCTGGAAGGGCGCTCCCTGGAAGCACGCGAAGCCTCGGAAGCGCCTCTACGGCCGCGCCCCCTGGTGCCCGCCTCAATGACCACCGTCGTGAGGCGGCCTGCTGGGTAGTCCTCGGCGTCTCCGGCAGTGCCGGAGTTCCTGCGGGGCGCCGTCGTAGCGCTTCACCTCGCCGAAAGGAGTGCTCTTCTCCCAGCCCTCGCGGGCCTGCGCGATCCCATCCTGAGATCGGGTGCCGAAGTGCGACATGAAGCCGCGGAGCCCCCAAGGGCACGTTGGTGAACCATGCGGGCGTCCTCGCCCTGTCCCTGGAGGCCGTGACCTTCCGACGTCCTGATCGGTACCGAAGGGGCTCGCGGGTCTGCGGGAGGATGCCGGGTGCAAGCGCCCTGCCAACGGCCCGTACTGCTTGCGCAGGTCAGGTCGGGGCGCGCAAGGTCTGGGAGGGACACGTGCCGTACACCTGCCTGTAGACGGCGCCGAAGGCGTGCGGCGCCTGCCATCCCCACCGTGCCGCCACGACGTTGATGGTCTCCCCGTCGCCCGGCCGTGCCAACCGGAGGTCCTGGTGAGCGCGTTCCAGGCGCACAGTGCGCAGGTAGGCCATGGGGGTCGTGTCGTAGTGGTGGCGAAAGCCGTACTGAAGGGTTCTGGTCGAGACGCCGGCGGCGGAAGCGATGTTGTCCAGCGTGATGGGCCGGTCGGCGTGTGCATGGATGAACTCCACTGCCCGGCGCACCGTCTCCGCCCCCACGTGGCCCGGCCCGGCCTGCAGCGGATCCGCCACCGCATAGTTGTTCGGGAAGGCGGTGAGGGTGACGGCGGCCAGCAGTCTGGCCGCCGCGTCCAGGACCAGTGGCGTCGTCGGCGCTCCGGTGTCGGCCAGCAGCTTCCAGGCGTCCTGGCGCGCGACCCGCCACAGTGCCGTATGGGTCGGCGAAGCCGCCTCGCGCGGCCGTAGCAGGCGCAGCGGGGCCGTGCCCTCCCCGTTGCCCAGACCAGCGACCGCACGCAGGAAACCGAGGTCCAGAACCGTTATGTCGGAGAAAATGCTGTCCACGTCGGTGTGGTACGGCAGTCCCGGTGGGGCCGGCACCATGACGCTGCCCGCAGGAAAGCCGACGTCGCCGCCCCCGAACCGGACACTGATGCGTCCCTCAAGCACCTCCTGCACCAGGACCCGGTCGAGCGGCTCGATGTCCACCGCCACCGTCATGGGCAGGGCCACCCTGTCCAGGCACAGGCGACTCGCCGTTCGCCGTTCATGCCGGAACGTCTCATGGCGTTCCGACGGTCGGCCCATGCGCATCCCGGTGCCGTACATGGAGGCCAGATAGGCTCGGCTCTGATCGGGATCCGAGGTGCAGAACAGGGTCCGTCGTACCTCGTTTCGCTGGTCGCTGCCTCTGACCACAACGCCTCGCACTCACGCATTCGATCCCGGCGGTGGCCCGGGCTGCCTAGGGACGACGCTACGCCGGTGGAGGGACAGCCGCGCGTTCAGCCGCCTGGCGACGCGACGGGGTGATGACGGCGCCAGGCTGCCGCCTCCGTGCTGTCACCGGCCTGGCCCAGGGCGGGTGACTGCCGGTGAACCGGACTCCGAAGCCCCGGTGGTCGGCTCTTCCCGCCGTTCGGATGGCCGGCCCGTGCTTCGGGGCGAGGACCGGCGCCAGGCGCCAGGGCTGCCCCGGCGGAAAGGGCACTGACCGGTTCCGATGGGGCCGCGTCCCTTCGATCGACTCCGCTTCCTACCTGGTTTGAGCGCGTGAGCCCGGTGGCAGAGGAAACGTCATGAAGGCCGTGCCGATGACGGTGCCGAACACGGGCCACCTCACGTCCTCGGGGACGACGACGCAGCCGGCGGACACTGCTTCGGCCGTACCTGTGGCCGGCTCCCTGTCTCGGCCGAGATACGCACGAGCGGCACCGCTTGTCCGGTGTGCCGGACCATGACGCCGCCGCCAACCGGTCGGCAACGCCTGGTCCTTGTCGCCGATCCCGGCGTGCCCTCGGAGATCGCTCGGGCCCTGGCCCCCCGTTTGCCCCGATATCTCACCCGGGCCGTGAGCAGCCGGGTCGAGTGGCAGGTGGACGCCTTCACCGCTCCACTGGTCGGCGCCGAGCAGGCGGACGTCTCCGACCTCGCGGACGCCGTCAGCCACCACCTGCAAGGCATCAAGTGGGACATCGCCATCTTCATCACGGATCTCCCGCGGCGAGCGAGGCTGCAGCCGATCAGCGTGGAAATCGACACGGAACACCGTGCCGCAGTGATCTCCCTGCCGGCACTTGGGTCTCGCCGACTCCGTCGCCGGGTGCGGCAGGCGATCGTGGACATCGTCCGGCAGCTCGTCATGCATCAGGACGCGCTGCAGCACCCGGAGGTCATCGGCCGCCCACCTCATCAGGCGGGCCCCAGCGCCGGTGACGCTTCTGACGTGCCACGGCGCTACGTCGTCCCTGGTCTGCGTGGGCATGTCCGCCTCGTGGCCGGGATGGTGCACGCCAACCGTCCCTGGCGGCTGTTCGGCTCCCTGTCACGCGGGCTGGCGGGTGTGTTTGCCACGGCGACGGTGTTGTTCATGAATGCCGTGGCCTGGAACCTCGCTGCCGCGCTGGGTACCTGGCAGTACGTGATCACCACGGTGCTGGCGGCGTCGGCGCTGACCGCATGGGTCATCATCGACCATGACCTGTGGGAACGTGCCGATGACCTGCCTGCCGGCCGCCATCCCTTCTACCCCTACAATCTGGTCACTCTGATCACGGTTGCGCTCGCGGTTGTCGTCCTGGCCATCGTTCTCTTCGGGGTCCTCGTCGCCGTGTCGTTCCTGTTGCTGGCCGCATCAGTACTTCAGAAATTCATCGGACGCCCAGTGGGTGCGGGCGATTACATCTACCTGGCCTGGTTCATCACCGCCATCGCGTTGGTCGGCGGTGCTTTCGGCACCAGTCTGGAAACAGACGACCAGGTACGTTACGCGGCCTACGGACGGCGACAGCGCGCACGTCAGCGGCAGCTCAAGGAGACGTCGGTACAGCAGGACGAAGGCACGGACACGCCATCGGGCGGCCCTGGACGGTGATGCCGACAGGTTCGTCTGCTGACTGGGCAGCAGACCGGTCAGCAGCGCTTCCTGCATCTGAACGGCGAGCAGCGGCTGCCGCAGCACCCCCTTCGTCGCCCGCCTCCCCGAGGACTGTCTGCACCAGCCGTGCCCAGCTCCATTCACGGACTGGAGCGGCGGAACCGATTGCTGATCAACACCCCGGGGGCGGCCGAGGTGATGTGCGTTCCGTCCGCGCGGCTCACGACCGGGGACGGGCTCCCGCTCCCAGCCGGGCGGTGACATCTCCAGGGGCGACGGCGGAGTGCTCCCCGGAGCACTCGACGACAACGCGGACCTGAGCGCCGCAGTCGGTGTGGCGAACGTCCAGCAGCGGGCCCTCCGGGCCCAGGGCATACGACTCGCCCCACTGGCTCAGCGCCATGAGCACGGGCCACAGATCCCAGCCCTTGCGCGTCAGGCGGTACTCGTTGCGGGCGCGGCTGCCGGGCTCCCGGTAGGGGACCGTTCTCAGGATGCCGGCCGAGGTCAGCTTCCGGAGACGGTCGCTGAGGACGGCCTCCGACAGGCCGATATGGCGGTGGAAGTCGTCGAAGCGGCGGACCCCGTTGACGGCGTCACGCAGGATCAGCAGAGTCCATTTCTCCCCGACCACGTCGAGCGCGCGCTGGACAGGGCAGTTCTCCGTGCTCGCCTCAAGCCACTCCATCCGACCATCGTAAGGCCCTGGCTTCGTCATTGACAGTCAGATGATGGACGGCTAGCTTCACTCATAAAAGTCAGACCGGGAGGCGCTGAGCCGTGGGACGAACACGCACGTATCACTGGGACGACCCCGCTCTCCTGGCGGAAGCCGCCGGACGCACGTCAGGCATCGACTTCCTGCGTGACCTGCAGGCCGGGCGGCTGCCCGGGCCGCCCATCGGCTACACCCTCGACTTCACCCTCGACGAGGTGGAACCCGGCAGAGCGGTCTTCTCACTGACCCCAGGGGAGGAGCACTACAACCCGATCGGCAGTGTGCACGGCGGTATCTTCGCCACCTTGCTCGACTCGGCGGCGGGCTGCGCCGTCCAGTCGACCCTCCCGCAGGGAATGGCATACACCTCACTCGACCTGACGGTGAAGTTCCTGCGGCGGATCACCGTGGACACGGGCCCGGTGCGCGCCATCGGCACGGTGGTCAGCAAGGGACGTCAAACCGCCCTCGCCCAGGCGCAGTTGGTCGACGCGGCGGACCGTCTACTCGCCCATGCCACCAGCAGCTGCATGCTCTTCCCGGTGCCGCCCTCTCAAGGGTGACCACCACTCCTATGCGCTCGACGAGGCCGGAGTGGTGGGCGAGAGCCATGATGCCGACGGCGATGACGTCCGCACTGGCCCGGTGGAAAAACAGATGATGGGCCACAGCTCAGGTGCGGCAGCCGGCACCTGAGCTGTGGCCCATCACGGCTGTCCTGGCCGCGCCGCGTCAGTCAGCCGTTCACGGGGTGTGTCCGGGGTGGCGGAGGACCGGGCGCAGGACCTCGATGACGCTGGGGTCGTCCACCGTGGAGGGAATGGGTTCGTCCCGTCCGTCGGCGATGCCGCGCATTGTCTTGCGCAGGATCTTTCCCGACCGGGTCTTGGGCAGGGCGGCCACGACCGTGACGTCCTTGAGGGAGGCGACGGCGCCGATGCGGTCGCGTACGAGCTGGACGAGTTCGGCTTCGATCTCGCTCGGGTCGCGGCCGGTGCCGGCTTTCAGGACGACGAATCCGCGCGGGACCTGTCCCTTGAGTGCGTCGGCGACACCGATGACGGCGCATTCGGCGATGTCGGGGTGGGCGGCCAGGGCTTCTTCCATGCTGCCGGTGGACAGCCGGTGCCCGGCGACGTTGATGACGTCGTCGGTGCGGCCCATGACGAAGACATAACCGTCGCCGTCGATGTGCCCGCTGTCGCCGGTGAGGTAGTAGCCGTCGTAGGCGGAAAGGTAGGAGGCGACGTAGCGCTGGTCGTCGTTCCAGAGGGTGGGGAGTGCGCCGGGCGGCAGCGGGAGCTTCACGACGATCGCACCGTCGACGCCCGCGGGCACCGGCTCGCCGGAAGCGTCGAGGACGCGGACGTCCCAGCCGGGCAGCGGACGGGTGGGGGAGCCGGGCTTGAGAGGGGCGGCTTCGATGCCGACCGGGTTGGCGACGATGGGCCAGCCGGTCTCGGTCTGCCACCAGTGGTCGATCACCGGGATGCCGAGGAGGGCGCTCGCCCAGTGGTAGGTCTCGGGGTCGAGCCGCTCGCCGGCGAGAAAGAGATAGCGCAGGCCGGAGAGGTCGTAACCCGTGGTGAGCGTTCCCTTCGGGTCCTCCTTGCGGATGGCCCGGAAGGCGGTGGGCGCGGTGAACATGGTCTTGACCCGGTACTCGGCGGCGACGCGCCAGAACTGGCCGGCGTCCGGGGTGCCGACCGGTTTGCCCTCGTACAGGACGGTCGTGGCGCCGGCCAGCAGGGGTGCGTAGACGATGTACGAGTGCCCGACGACCCAGCCGACATCGGAGCCGGTGAACATCGTCTCGCCCGGGCCCACGTCGTAGACAGCGCCCATCGACCAGTGCAGGGCCACCGCGTAGCCACCGCAGTCACGGACAACCCCCTTGGGTTTTCCGGTAGTTCCGGAGGTGTAGAGGATGTACAGCGGATCGGTCGCGGAGACAGGAACGCAGTCGGCCGGCGGCGCGGCTGCGGCCACATCGTCCCAGTCGAGATCGTCGGATCCCAATTCGGCTCGCTGCTGCGGGCGTTGCAGGATCACGCTCTTCTGTGGCTTGTGTGTGGCGAGTTCGATCGCCTGGTCGAGTAGCGGCTTGTACGCGATGACACGCTTGCCCTCGATACCGCAGGAGGCGGAGACGATCACCTTGGGCGCGGCGTCGTCGATGCGCAGGGCCAGTTCTCGCGCGGCGAACCCGCCGAAGACAACCGAGTGGACAGCGCCGATCCGCGCGCAGGCCAGCATCGCGACAGCGGCCTCGGGGACCATCGGCATGTAGATCACCACCCGGTCGCCACGCTCCACACCGAGCTGCGCGAGCGCCCCGGCGAAGGCCGCCACCTCGTCCCTCAGTTGCGCATACGTATAGGTGCGCCGGGCGCCGGTGACGGGAGAGTCATGGACGAGCGCGGGCTGTTCGCCGCGGCCGGCTTCCACATGCCGATCGAGCGCGTTGAAGCAGACGTTGAGCCGACCGTCGGGGAACCAGCGGTAGAAGGGGGCACCCGAGGAGTCCAGGGCGCGGTGCGGAGCGACGTCCCAGTCGATGCCCTCCGCCGCTTTCAACCAGAAGGTCTCCGGGTCTTCGGTACTGGCGCGGAAGACATCCTCGTACATTCCCATCACGGACTCCTTTGTCGCGTCGGGGCCTCAGTCTGGCGGCGTAGAGAAAACTGTGGGACACGAATACCGCATGCCGCCCGGCAGGATCGAGCGGGACGCGGGAGACCGGCTGCCGGCCACCACCGCCGAGGTGGTGGCGGATCTGGTCGGCGGGCTCCCGCGGTTGTTTTGTTCAGTTGCCGAGGTCGGTGTGGAGCCAGTGGCCGATCTGGTGGAAGGCCTGGTCGACCCGGCTGAGCACTCAAAGTGCACGGGGTCGACGCCTGGGCGCCGCGCCCACGGAGCCAGGCCACCGACACCTGTGCGGGCGTCGCGCCGATCTCCTCGGCGACGGCCAGGACGGCGTCGACAACGGCGGTCCTCTGCTCGGTACTCTCGGTGTGGACGATCGCTTCAGGGCTTCCGTCAGGCGAGCGAGCCGGACAGCCGACCCGTCGCTCCAGATGATCGATTCCAAGGGGTAGTTGCGGCTGTGGGTGACCGATGAGCCTTGCTGATTCCCGTGACCGGCGCCCTTCGTGGTGACAGCCAGGTCCGGTTGACGGGCCTGGTTTGGGGACAGCCGACGGGAGTAGATTCTGGCCCTGAATGCGGGCACAGATAAGGAGCACGGCCAGTGACCAGCGACAATCGCATAGGACCGCCCAGTTTTGGAAGCGAACGCGACATGCTGCGGGCTTTTCTCGACTACCATCGCGCGACCCTCGCCATGAAGTGCGAAGGGCTTACCGACGAGGAATTGCGGCAGCAGTCGATGCCGCCGTCCACGCTTTCGCTGCTCGGTCTGGTGCGGCACATGGCGGAGGTGGAGCGCACTTGGTTCCGTCGGGTGTTCGAGGACAACGACGCTCCCATGGTCTGGTCCGACAAGATCGACTTCCAGGCTGCCTACGACGCGAGCGCCTCGACCAGGGACGAGGCGTTCGCAGCCTGGGAGGCCGAGATGGAGAACTCGCGCCGTATCGAGCGGGAGGCTGAGTCCCTGGACCAGGCCGGACACCAGCCAAGATGGGACGAGGATGTATCGCTGCGGATGGTGATGGTGCACGTGCTCCTGGAGTACGGCCGCCACAACGGGCACGCGGACTTTCTGCGTGAGGGTGTCGACGGGACAGTAGGCGCTTGAGCCCGCAGGTGCCACCGGTCTCCCATCGCTGATCCATTCCGGAGAATCGCTCGCGCGGCTGGAAGGAGGGGGTCCAACGTCAGTTCATGAATCCAGAGTTGGACTCCCTTGCCATCGCGCTCTATGTGAAGACCGACGATCTGCCGAAGGATTCGCCGCAATGGGGCCGTGGCGGCCGGCCGTCGGCATCGCAGCGCTGCTCAGCGACGCGGAGTTGGTGACGCTGGCGATGATGCAGGTCAAGTCGGGCATCACCTCCGAGGCCCGGTGGTTGCGGCACGCCCGCGCTCACCTGCGGCATGTCTTTCTCTACCTGCCCCAGCAGCCCGGCTACGACAAGCGGTTGCGCAAGGAGGCTGATCTGATCCGGCGCCCCACCCGCACGCCGGCCCGCGACACCACGCCGTGGACCGACGGTGTATGGGTGGTGGACTCAGCGAGGCTCCGCAGGCCATCCGAGGGCTTGGTACTGCGACGGGGTCCATGTAGTCCCGCCAGTGCGTCACCTGGCGGTCCTTGATGGTGACCACGGAGACGAAGTGGTTGTCGTAGTCGCGCCCTGTGCGGACCGCCTGGCCGTGCACGGCGTATTCCAACACGACCACGGACGTCTCAGGGTCCCGGTGGACGGCCAGTTCGTCCACGGTGTGCAACAGCATCATATCGCCGTAGCTGCGGTACAGGTTGGCGACCGCCTGGCGTCCCTCGACCCGGCGGGGGTAGCCGGGGACTGAGACCACGTACTCGACGATGACGTCCTCGGACAGGAGGCCGAAGTAGTGCTCTCCGTCGGCCAGGCCCGTCAGGCCCTCCCGGATGATCCGGAAGAACGGGTCCAGCGCGGCGAAGCCCTCAAGGTTGTCGATGGACATGGTCATCCGGCCGCCGGGGTAGTCCAGGCGTGTGCGTTGCGCCGGGCGAAGTCCCTGAAGGTGGCCGGGGCCTGGCCGGTGACCTTCTCGACGTCGTCGTTGGGAGTGGTGCCGTCGCCGGAGATGATGGCTCCGGTCAGCCAGCGGAGCATCACCGCGTAGTCGGCTGGGACGAGTCCCGCGGCGATCGCGCCGCCGATCCACGCGTCGGCGACCGTGAGGGCCTGCGGGCCGGTGGGCTCGTACTTGGCACCGGCGTGGGCCTCGGGGGCGAGCAGGGTCTCTGCCGCGACGGCCGCGATGTCCTCAGCGTCGACGAAGGCTTCGGTGCCCCCGTCGGTGGGGGCCGTGATCGCCCCGTCGATGATCGGCAGGTGGGCGTCGGCGAAGTTCTGCAACCCAGGCGGGGCGCACGACGCAATGGGTGATGGTCGCGCGGGCGTCGAGGCCGGCCTCGACGGCTTTGATGTCGACCTCCTCGGGCGAGGTGTCGGCGCCGTAGGCGCTGAGGTAGGTGACGTGCCGTACGCCGGCGGCTTCAGCGAGGTCGAGGAAAGCGGCGACCTCGTCGGATGGCTTCTGAGGTCATTCGCTGGTCAGGGGCGCTCTTCGGAGCGCCCCTGATGTGTGAGTGGGACAACAGCCTGGCGGTGCCTGCTGCGGGACCTTCGTTGCCCGGTCAGGCACTGGCCATCGCGCACTGACCGCGGTCGGCCTTCGTCGGGCCGGCCGTGCTTGGCCGGACATCGAAATCGAACATGGCTGTGGGTACGTACAGCGAGCAGCACGCGTTGGGGATGTCGACGATGCCGCTGATACGTCCCTCTATGGGGGAGGAGCCGAGCAGCAGGTAGGCCTGCTCTCCGCTGTAGCCGAACTTCTTGAAGTACTCGACGGCGTTCAGGCAGGCCCGGCGGTAGGCCAGCGTGGCGTCCAAGTAGTAGTTCGTGTCCGTGTCGTGGTCGACGGAGATCCCGATGAAGGTGACGAATTCCGTGTACCTCGGCTCGACGTTGCCCGGGAGGAACACGGGGTTGGTGGAGATGCCGTATGTCTCCATGCCGCCCTTGATCAGGTCGACGTGGAAGTCGATGAAGCCGCCCATCTCGATGGCGCCGCAGAAGGTGATCTCTCCATCGCCCTGGCTGAAGTGCAGGTCGCCTCCGGAGAGCTTGGCGTCCTTGACGTGTACGGGGTAGAAGACCCTCGATCCCCGGGTGAAGTTCTTGATGTCGTGGTTGCCTCCGTTTTCGCGGGCCGGCACTGTGCGTGCGCCTTCCTCGGCGATGTGCCGTGCAAGGTCTCCGGTGGCTGTGCCGGCGAGCGCGTTGGTGGCGTCCGGCGGTACGGCCAGCGGCGGGACACGGTTCGGATCCGTGTCGATCAGCGCCTTCTCGCGGGCGTTCCAGCGGGCGAGCATCTCGGTGGAGGGGGCGGTTCCGAACAGTCCGGGGTGGGTGATTCCGGTGAACCGGATGCCGGGCAGGTGGCGGGAGACTGCCTGTTGGCCGTGGAAGTCCCATATCGCCTTGTAGGCGTCCGGGAAGTAGTCGGTCAGGAAGCCTCCGCCGTTGGCCTTGGCGAAGATGCCGGTATAGCCCCAGCCCTGGCCCGCGAAGTCCCCGGTCTGCTGCGGAACGGGGCCGAGGTCGAGAATGTCGACGACGAGGAGGTCGCCGGGTTCGGCGCCTTCCACGCCTATCGGGCCGCTGAGCATGTGGGGGATGGTGAGGTCGACGTCGCGTACGTCGTTGGCGGAGTCGTTGTTGCCGACCTGGCAGTCGGTCCAGTCCCGGCACTCCATCCGGAACTCCGATCCTGGCTTCACCATGGCGGCTATGGGGACGTCCGGGTGCCACCTGTTGTGTCCGGGAACGTCTTGGTCACGCATGGACTTGCTGTGGTCCACTTTGAAGAGAACTTCTGGCATGACAGCCTTCCTCGTTTCTGGTCCGGTCAGGTAGGTGCGCTCAGGCCGGCCGGCGGTGCGGCGGCAGGGGCCGGATGCCGCGTTTTCCGGGTGTACGGCCACAGCGCCCCGAACACCACCACGCCGAAAACCCCAAGTGCGACGGCGATTTCGGTGGGGTGCTTCCAGTAACCGGAGAGCAACAGACCGGCGGGAATCACGCCGGTGACCCAGCCCTCGATCGCCGTGACCCAGCCCGTATAGATTCTGAGACTGTCCATCTTGAGACCGAGCAGCAAGAAGAACAGGAACCACAGGAATGCCCAGTACAGCCAGATGACTCCGAACGGGTAGTCCTTGAAGAGACGGAAATTGACGAAGGAGTACCCCAGGGCCGTAATGGCGACGAAGAGCGAGTAGTAGCCGACCCCGGTACTGTCGAGGCCGAGGAGGAGGCCGATACCTACGTAGAGGTAGGTAAAGCCGAACAGGTAGATGCCGGATGCCGCCAAGATCTTCTTGGGGTCATTGTCGGCAATGAAAATGAGGTACGTCGGTGTCAGGACTTGGAGCGCACCCACGAAAAGGTTGAACACCGCTGCTGCTCGTGTGTCGACCTTCCCGAGGAGCATCACCCCGTTCATGAAGAGCACCGCACCGACGAAGAGCAGTCCCACGTTACCCACGGGGACGCACCTCCTAAGTCCGCGTGGGGAGCGGAATCGCGTCGCACCCGGCGGCCGACGAGATCGCTCTCGACATCCTGGCCGACCTGGCGCGATGGCGCATTCCTCGCACCGCTACCGAAACGACGTCCGTGTTCGGACGTCGACGCAGGAAATGTCTGCCTTGTCGACCACCGCCCTCAGGGACGCGGCAACCGCGACAGCGCAGGATGCACGTACTGCTGCACCCTGCTGCGTGGCGGCACTTCGGAGACTACTTCCGGGGCCTCACGAGCCTGCTCCTCCCGAGCGTGAAGAGCGGCCACCCCGTGGGAGGTCCGGGCGAAGGCAGGCGAAGAGTAGACACGTCTCGCAGTGCCTGCACAAGCAGGGCAGCCGTACGCCATGGGCGCCGTCCCGATCGCCAACTTCACATCAAAACGTCCACAGCGGCTGCATAGATATTCATACGTTGTCATCAGCAGCCTCCGCACGCCGGTGGGCGCCGGCCAACCCCAGTATCTGCGGCACCCCCGAAAGGGGAACACCACATCGTTTTTGTTTCGTATCTCCCAGGAGACGTCCAGCGAATCCACGTGTCAAGTTTTCACACCGCGCGACCCGGACCTTGTGGCCTGTCATGTCTCGCACAACTGGACAACTCGTAACTGGATATGGGGAACGTCGTATAGCTGCGGCAGAATCCGAAGCCGAGGGAACTGTAACGACCTGCCCCGGCAGCTGACGCAGTACGTCACAGACCATGTGACCGCCGTCCTCCTGCCCTGCCCGGTTCAAGGCTTAGGGTGGGATTCACCAGCAGAACGGCCGGATGGCGCCCACATATCTTTCCGGCAGGGCAGATATGTGGCGTCGCCTGGAACGGACGACGTGGCACGACCATCCCGCGAAGCATTCCCTGGCGACCGCAATGGGGGAAAGTTCCGCTGTGGTAGAGGCGCGGCACCGCCGGGACGCCCGGCGCAGGCAATATGTGCTCGCCGTGATCGCCGCGGGCGGGGCAGCAGGCGCTTGCGCCCGGTGTGCGGCGGGGTTGCTATGGCCGACAGGTGAGGTGAGTTCCCTTGGACGACGCTGTGCCTGAACGCCGTGGGATGCCTGATCATCGGCCGTTCATGGCGGCGATCACTGAGGTGTGTGGTGCGCACCCGTTGCTGCGCCCGTTCTTCGGTACCGGGGTACTCGGGGGCTTCACGACCTTCTCCACGTACTGCGTCGACATCTAGCGCCGGATACGGGAGCAGAGGGCCGGTGCCGCTCTGGCTTACCTGGTGGTGACCGTCGTCGTCGCGATGGTCACCGCAAAGATCGGCATGGTCGGCACCCGCCGGGTCGTCATGGTGATGAGGGGATCGAGATGAGACTCATCGGACGCGCGCTGCGCATGACGATATTCGTGGACGACAGCGACACCTGGAACCACAAGCCCCTGTTCACCGAGATTGTGCACCGCGCCCACGCGGCCGGGCTGGCCGGGGCGACGGTGTTCCGAGGCGTGGAGGGCTTCGGGGCGTCCTCGGTCGTCCATACGGCCCGGCTGCTGTCGATGGCCGACGACCTGCCGGCTGCGGTGGTCATCGTCGACCAGGAGGAACGGATCCGCTCCTTCGTGGCACAGCTGGCGGAGTTGCACATCGAAGGCCTGGTCATCGTGGAAGACGTCGAGGTGGTCCACTACAAAGGTCGGGAAGGGTGAGCACATGAGGTTTCTGCTCGTCGCACTCGGCGGCGGCGTCGGCGCCCCCTGCGGTACCTCATCGACCAGATGGTCCAGGCCCGCCACGGCACCACCTTGCCATGGGGCACCTTCGCGGCCAACGTCACCGGGTCGCTGATGCTGGGCACGCTGACCGGGGCGGCCATGGCCTCGGCCGCCTCGCAGGATGTACAGCTCCTACGGGCGCCGGCTTCTGCGGTGCCCTGACCACCTACTCCACGTTCTCCTACGAGACTTTGAGTCTGGCCGAGGCCGGAGCGCCGGTTTCTCGCGGCGGCCAACGTGGTCGCTCGGTCATCGCCGGTCTCGGCGCCGTCTACGTCGGACTTGCCCTCGCACACGCTGTGTTCGGATAGTCGGCATCACCGGGATGCGAGCGAGACAGTGAGGCTTTGCCAACTTGGTGGTTGAGCTGCGTTGTTGGGCTGCCGCATGGGCGAAGCCCCTGGTAGACGGGTTCACGGCCACGATCGCCCGACCCACCAGGGGCTTCCTGTGCTTGTCTATCCGTGTGGGCTGGACGTGTCCAGCCGTTCCCTGCGCTTCCTCGCTGCCCGGCTGCGTGAGCACCGTCGCCGGATCGGCAGCCGCTTCGGCCGACTGAGTGCCGGCAGGCAGGCCCTGCTCGCGCCGGCGCATCTGCGGAACGGGACGACCTACGCCCAACTCGCGGCGGGTTTCAGAGTCGGCACGAGCACGGTCTACCGCTACGTGGCCGAAGCTGTCGACCTGCTCGCGGCGCTGCGCCGACGCTGACCGAGGCCGTCCGGGCCGCGTCGACCAAGGCGTACGTGTTAGCTGGACGAGACGCTCCTGCCCATCGACCGGGTGGCCGCCGACCGGCCGTTCTACTCCGGCAAGCACCGCCGTCACGGGATGAATGTGCAGGTCCTCGCGGACCCGTTCGGCCGGCTGCTGTGGGCATCGCCCGCGTTGCCCGGTGCAGTTCACGACGTTCGTGCGGCTCGGGAGCACGGCATCATCGACGCCCTCGACCAGGCACGGATCGTCTGCTGGGCGGACAAGGGCTACCGCGGCGCCGACGCCACGGTCCGTGTCCCGTACTGGGGCCGACGGGAGACGCTGTCCGCAGGCCAACAAGCGGCGAACCGATCCCACGCAAAGATCCGAGCCCTCGTCGAGCAGGCCATGGCCACCCTGAAGACCTGGCGGCTCCTGCGCAAGATCCGCTGCCCGACTACCCGCATCACCAGCCTCGTCCAGGCCGTCCTCACCCTGTACCACACCAGCTCAACCGCAGGTTGAGGACGGACCTGCAGGAGCTAACAGCCATGGAAGACTGAGGCGTATGCGAAGGCAGATGGCAAGAGGAGCAGCATCCTGGGTGGGCCCGTTGGTGTTGCTGGCCGTCGGCTGTTCGACGTCGACGTCGTCCCAGCCGGATTCGCCATCCTCCTCGGCAAGTCGGCCGGATGCTTCCGGCACGACGAATGCGGCCTGCCGCGACACTGCGCCGGTCCGTTCCGACTCCGTACCAGCCGCCGTGCGCGACTTCGACAGGAAACGCAAATGGCACGGCGCCGCTGACCTATGGGTGGCCAAACCTCGCCTTCTGGATCACACAGACGAACACGAAGAGGGGTACCGCACGAAGTACGCGTCGATAACGCTCGACGCCCAGGGACGCGTGACTGACCAGAAGGGCGCCCCGCACGTCGACGCCAAACGACTGGACAGACCCGGCTCCGCGCGCGGCAGCACCGGTGGATTTGCCACCGCCGACGGCGACCGGCAGTGGTGGCCGACGGTCATCAACTTCCCCGAGCCCGGCTGCTGGAAGGTGACCGAAACACTCGGCTCCACCGAAGTCCGCTTCACCGTGCATGTCCCAGCACTCTGACGAGTCCGTGCTCGCAGGCTCGGGACGGCTGACGGACCACCCGCGGGACGTCTCGTCTCGACTACAGGCGCTGCCCAAGCCCGCACACCGTCCCTGACCTACTCAATCTGAGGTTGGCAAAGCCTCAGTGGCCACCGACCGCATTTTCCGCCGGGTTGCAGCGCGGAACTCCGTCGGGGATTGCAGCGCCGGCGCACGCTCGACAAAAATTGCAATATCATCGGTATTCGGTCCGGCTTACCGCACTGCGGCCTCACCGGTGGAGGATGCCATGGCAGAAATCCTTGCGGTGCTCTACCCCGACCCTGTGGGCGGTTACCCCCGAACTAGCCCGCGATGAGATTCCCAGCGTCACTGGCTATCCGGGCGGACAGACCGCGCCGATCCCGCAGGCCATGGATTCCCTCCGGGACAACTCCTTGGGTCTCGGGGTGACTCGCACTGCGCACGTTCCCGGAGGACCGAGGCGACAACTATGTCGTGACCAACGACAAGGCAGCACACGACTCCACCCTGGCCTGCGAGTTGGCCGACGCCGACGTGGTGATCTCGCAGCCTTTCCCGCCCGCTTGTCTGACCCCAGAGCGGATCGCCGCGGCTCCCCGGCTCAAACTGGCGATCACGGCGGGGATCGGGTCGGACCACGTCGACCTGCCGAGCGCCATCGCCCACGGCATGACCTTGGGCAGGCGGTGTACGTCGTGGTAGTGCAGGTGGACGTCGAACGGCTTGAGGCGGCGCAGTACTGCCTGGCCGATGCGGCCGAAGGTCGAGGAGGAACTGGAAGTGACCTGGCATCCCGACGTGCGTTCGCTGGCCTCCGCGGTCGATGTGCTCTCAATCCACACTCCGCTGCATCCGCAGACGCGGAACATCCTCGACGAGGACGTGATCGGCGTCATGAAGCGCGGTTCCTAGATCGTCAACACCGCACGCGCGCTCATCGTCGACCAGGATGCCGTGGAGCAGGCGCTCAAGAGTGGACAAGGGGGCGGTTACGTCGGTGAGGTCCGGTATCCCCAGCCGCCACTGCCGGACCACCCGTGGGGCACCGTGTCGAACGAGGGGATGACGCCCCAGGTGCACGGTTCGACCTTCTCGGCAGACCCGCTACGCGGCCGGCACCCGGGGGATCCTGGGGTGCTGGTTCGATGGGCGCCCCATCCGCATCCGCCCGGAGTACCTGATCGTCGCCGGCGGCGGGCTTGAACGTACGGGATCATGCTCCTACACGGTCGCCGGATAACGAATATGCCGGTGTACAAGAAATCAGCAGAGGATTCATAGGAAGGTCCAGCAGATGAATGACGAGTGAGGCTTCCTGGTATGTCATGACTGCTGCGAGTCGACACCCGCTGTGAGCCGGTTCACCCCAAACCTACTGGACGGGCGCGCCCAATACCTTTAGCGTCCTTGAATAGATTGGTTTTCCCCTATGCGAAGGCACCGGCGCCGCGCATAGTGTCCCGCACATAACCAAGGTGAACGCCGGGAAGGTGGATCAGTGAGCAGCATGGACGCCGTATGGGTACGAGGCGTGAACGGCATTCAATTGCACCACGTGACCGACCTTCAGGATGCCGGCAGGTTTTTGGGTAACGCAGCGATGGCACTGCGGGCCGCACACGTGAGGACTGGCGCCGACCAGTACTCCGACATCGCCGCCGAGCTCAGAAGCCTGGTGGAGCGAGTGCGACAGATGGAGGACGCGGCGCGGTCGAACATGCACGACCTGCACTCCACCGACCCCGAGCGGTTCGCCCGCTGCAGGGACGGTCACGAGCCGTGGCCCGGCGAGATCCCGGCAGGGTTCATCCCGCGCCACACCTGCCGGGACGAGTGCCTCTACCACGACCGCAAGGTCCTCGATGCGATCATGCAGTGCACCTGCGGCCGACCGCCCTGCCAGGCGTGCGAGATCGGCGGGAAGCTCTGACGAGCCCGAGCGAGTGGTGAAGGAACCCCTTGGCTGGGTGGCCTTGCGAGTCGTCGGCAGCCTCCTCCGCAGCGCGGCTGCCGAACGCCCTCCGAGTGCAAGGCGAACGACCGCGAACTGAAAGTCCCCGTGGTCCTGAGCAAGAGCGTCTCCAATGTGGTGAAGCGCACGTTGACTCAACACGGGGCGGGCTACGTGGAGTTGGATTGTGCCGGACGGCTTGTGGGAGATCGCCAAGCCGCTGATTCCGTAGGTACGGGTGCGGCCGGAGGGCGGCGGAACGCCGAACACGCCTGATGAGACCGGCTGCACGAGGCGGTCCTTCACCGGCCCGACGACGCAGGCCTCATCGATGTCACCCGCATCGTCCTCGACACCGCCCCCGTACGCGCTGAAAGGGGGCGGCTACACAGGTCCGAGCCCCGTGGACCGGGGCAGGCGGGGCTCCACGGTGCACTTCCTGTCGGACGCAAACGGACTGGGGCCCCTGGTCGTCGGCGTCTCCGCCGCCACACCCACGACAGCGAAGCGTTGAAGCCCATGGTGGCCGTTCACCAAACGAGACACAACCCCGCCCGCGACCGCCACTTCAAGCCCCAGCGCCTGCACGCGGACAAGGCATGCGACCGCCCGGACCTGCGGAAATGGTTACGCGGCAAGCGCAGCGGAATCCGGATCGCCCGCAAGGGCATCGAGTCCAGCGAACGGTTGGGCCGCCGCAGGTGGGTGATCGAGACCACGATGGCGTGGCTGTCCGGCTACCGCAGACTCAGCCCCCGCTACAAGCGCCACCCCCGCGACTACAGTGGCCTCGCCCGCCCGGCTCGGTGGTGGGCGTGGAGGGATAACCTCGACGATGGCCAAGCCGAGGCCGGAGCCGCCGTAGGTGCGGCTGCGGCTAGCTTCGGCGCGCCAGAAGCGTTCGAGGACGCATCGGGTCGGGTTCCCGGCCAGGGACAGCGGACGGCCGGTCCGTCTGCAGCGCGGCTGATGGCGAGCAACTGCCCCGGAAGGAGCAGTGTGGGCGTACGGCTACGACCTGCGCGGCCGCAAGACCACCTTGACCGACCCGGACACGGGCAAGGTCGACACCGTCTACAACGACGCCGACCCGCCGCTGACGGTCACCTCCACCCTCAAGAACGTCTCCCGGACCCTGATCACCGACTACGACGAGCTCGGACGCAAGATCGGCACCTCGGACGGGACGCAGGACACCGCCCACCAGCTGACGAAGTTCACCTACGACACTCTGGCCAAGGGACAGCCGACCGCCGCGATCCGGTACGTCGGCGGCACCACCGGCAAGATACGGTGTTGGACGGCTCCGCCGGCGCCTCCGCCCGGCGCCCCCTGGGCTGGTTCGCCCCGGCCGCCCGTACCCGACTGATCGAACGTGTCCGAACCGACCTCGAAGACCTCACCCCCGGGGACCGCGCCCAGATCGAGCAGGCCGTAACCCTGGACCGCCGCAGCCGCACCGTCACGCTCGGCATGCCCCGTGTCCGCCAGCCCGGTCCCGACGTCCGCCCGACAAGGACCCCGACGTGACCTCAGAGATGAGCAACGGCCGCCATGCCGGCACCGAACGGCGCCGCAGCCGCGTCCGGGAAGCCATCACGACCGCCGCGCGCCACGGCGCACCGCTGACCGCCTCGGCCATCGCCCGCGCAGCACGGGTCGACCGCACCTTCCTCTACCGCCACCGCGACCTGCTCGCCCTGATCCACGCCGCCGAACTCGAGCCTGCCCAGCACGAGACGGCTGGCGCCAGTCAGCCGTGCCTCACTCCAAGCAGACCCGGCCAACGCACGGGCCCGCAACACCCGGCTCGTCGCCCGCATCCAGCAGTTGGAGAAGCGCCTGTCCGAGGCACTGGGGGAACAGATCTGGCGGGAGTCCGGCCTCGGCGCCCCCGCCGAATGTGGAGGAACTCCAGCGGACGATCACGCTCCTGGAACAGCAAACCGTCGATCTGACCACGTCTTTGGAAGAGCGCGAGGCCGAACTCGAGGCCGCCCGGGAGGCCAACCGAGAGTTGACCAGGGCCTTGAACCAGCGCCAGTGAGTGCCTGTTCCTGCCCCGTGCCTGTGGATCTTGGCCGCCAAAGAACGGTCACACTCCGATGAAGCTCACTATCTCTGTCATGTCCGCCCGCCCGGTCCGCAGCCGCGGCACGCCCTCCTTCTCGAATCCCACCGAGACACCGCAGAACAGTAGAAGCCCGTCATCGGCTCCGACTATCTGGCTGACCGTCTTGCGATACATCGTCCACATCACCTGGGGGCAGCTGTGCAATCCTTCCGCCCTCAGCAGCAGCATGACCGTCTGCAAGTACATCCCCGCGTCCCCCCACTGACCGGGCCCCATCGTCCGGTCGAGGTAGCAGAACAGCACGACCGGCGCCCCGAACGCCTCCGAGTTCAAGGCTGCCATCTTCATGGGCCTGTCGGGATCGTCGCGCTCGATTCCCAGCGCTTGGTACCGCTGAGCGGCCGCGGCGGAAAAGCGGTCCAGATACGGCGATGCCAGTTCGGCCGGGTACATCGGATACTCCCGCTCATCACCCGGGTCTCCCGTCAGCGCCCTGGCCGTCGCGCGCCTCTTCAGTTCGGCCAAGGGCTCGCCGGTCACGACATACACATGCCACGGCTGGAGGTTCCCGCTCGACGGAGCCCGCGTCGCTGCAGCCAGCACGCGTTCGAGTACCTCTTTGGATACCGGCTCATCGCTGAACGCCCGTACAGCACGGCGACTGTCCACAGCCTCATACACATCCACGTCTTCTCGCCCTCTCACTCAACGGCAACCACCTCTCTACCGCCTTCAGCACGCACACGAGGCAGCAAGGTGAGGCTTCCCCTTGATCGTGGACACCTGGAGACTGGGATGTTGAGGTTCCAGAGGGAGTAGCACCAGGTGGGAAGCAAGTACACGAAGCGGTACACCGAGGAGTTCAAGCGGGACGCGATCGCGCTCGTCGATTCCTCGGGTAAGACGGTCACCGCTGTCCCCGGGAGCTCGGCATCAGTTCCGAGTCCCTGCGTGGCTGGTACCGCCGGGCGAAGGCGGACCGGGGGGAGGGCGAGTCCGGTGAGCTGACCAGCGCCGAGCGCGAGGGGCTCAAGCGGCTGCGCAAGGAGGTCCGTGAACAGCAGCAGACGATCGAGATCCTGAAAAAAGCGACGGCCTTCTTCGTGAAGGAGAACGACCGGTGAGCGAGCTGTACCGGTTGATCCATGCGGAGAAGGCGACTTACCCGATCGTCCTGCTGTGCCGGGTGCTGCACGTGGCCCGCTCCTCCTACTACGCGTGGCGCGAGGGCGAGGCACCCGACGTACTCCGTGTTCGACAGGGGGACCGGGTCCGAACTCCCGCTTCTGGCCACCTCGCGGTGGTGGCCCGGTCCACCAGTCAGGAAGCTTGTCAGGTCCCGTTGCCCGACGAGGTGCGGGCGAAGGGCGATCTCCGTGGCAGGCCGGGGAATCAGCGCGCTCATGCGTTCACCCCGGCGGGCGGGTAGGAGGTCACCCAGCAGACTCTCTGCGAGGCCAACGGGGCAGCGCATTGTCTTTGTTGCGTTCCGCCAGCCCCTCCTCGGGATGTCACGATGTCACTGCCTGTGTGCGCGGGTTGTGCTGGCCATTCGAGACCGTCTGTGATCAAGATGGCCCCTTTTCTACGTCTCGTAGTAGCTTGGGCGGTCGAGGACAACCTGGCCGGACAGCGAGGGAGGTGCCAGGTGACGGGCGGTAAGGATGGTCGGGGGGAGGCCGGGCGGCGTGCGCGGGGTGAGCTGGAGGGTGCGGTGCTGGCTGCCTTGTGGGCGGTCGGCGGGCCGGTGACCGCGGCTGTGGTCCAGGAGCAGGTGCCCGATACCGCGTACACGACGCTGCTGACGATCCTGACGCGGCTGTGCGACAAGGGGATGGTGACCCGGCACCGGGAGGGGCGCAGCTACGTGTATGCGCCCGTGGACGACCAGGCCGGGCATGCGGCGGCGGGGATGCACTCGCTGCTGGACGAGGGCGGGGACCGTGCGGCGGTGCTGGCCCGGTTCGTTTCGGAGCTGTCGGCGCAGGACGAGCATTTGCTGGAGCAGTTGTTGCACGGCGACTCCTCCGCCTGACCGGCGGGTTGAGGCGTGTTCTGGCCGGTGCCGATGCATCTGCCGCTGCTGGTGGGCGCGGTGCTGGCGCTGGGCGCCGTGGGCGGGACGCCGGATGCCGCCACGTGCGGGGGCATGGGCGATGGTGTGCGCGGCGGTTGTGGCGGCCGGTACGTGGGTGACCGAGCTCGCGATATTGGCGTTCACCGCCGTGGGCCAAGTGCCGCTGGTTGCGGCGCAGGGACCGTGGTCGGTGAGTGTGCTGGCGGCGGAGGACCCGGTGAGCCGGAAGGTTGCCGCGGTGTGCGCCGGTGCGCCGGGGTGGTCCTGGTCCTGATAGTGAGTCTTACTGTGGCTTCCTGGCGCCAGGGGCGTGCGCTGGTCGATGCCTGGCGGGAGTGCCGGCATGTTGCGGCGGGCGGGGACCTGGCCGTCGTCGATGATCCGGTGCGGCCGCGTTCGCCGTGCTCGGCATGCCGGGGCGGGTGGTCGTCACCTCCGGGATGCTGAGGCTGCTGAATGGGCAGGAGCGGGGGGCCTTGCTCGCCCACGAGCGGGCTCACCTGAGGCATCGGCACCATGTGTTCTCGCTGGTCCTGCACCTGACGGCGGCGGTGAATCCGCTGCTGCGGCCGTTGGAGCGGGCAGGGGCCTTTGCCGTGGAGCGGCGGCCAGGGCTACGGAACCGGCCGCAGTCCACAGCAAAAGGCCCACGCTCACCACGCCTGGCTCCGCCGAGACGGCGTGCTGGGGGGCGCCTGCCCTCCAGCCGGCGGATGCGGGCGTCGGGTGGGCGCGACGATCTCACCGCCGCGGCCGTTGCGGCCGCTGCGCACCCGGGATGGTCGACGATCTCAGTAGGGCTCCCGCAACAGCGCGCCGCCCACAGACGCTCACCGGCCGACGGTCCGCGGCCATCTCCCGCCCCAGGGCGAACCGTTCTGCCTGCTCGCCGATCACGGTCAGGTGGGCGGTGTGCCACCTACCTGAAGACGTGTCGCTCGGGTGGCGAGTGCGCTCGGCGGTGGAGGTGGGGCAGCGTGGGCCCCTCGGCATGGCGAGGCTACCGGGCGGGCTGCGCGGCGGCGGGTTCGGCGCTCAGCAGCGGGCGCAGCGCGCCCCGGTTCAGGGATGCGACCAGCGGGGTGGCCCAGCGGTGCAGGGCCAGGCTGGTGAAGTAGGCGACGGGAAGGGCGAGAACCGCGGAGCCGAGGACGTCGTGGGGGTAGTGGGCGCCGACGTAGACCCGGGTGAAGCCCTCCACCACGGCGAACACGGCCGCGATCGCGCTCAGGCGGCGGTCCAGCAGGAACAGCGCGGCCACGGTCGCGGCGGCCACGGTGGCGTGGCCGCTGGGGAAGGCGTAGTCGGAGGGCGCGGGGCAGGCGTCGACCAGATAGGCGTGGGGCATCGACCGGCAGGGCCGCACCTCGGCGACGATCTTCTTGACCACTTCGGCGGCGGCGAAGGCGGTGACGACGGCGACCGGTGCGGCCAGCGCGAGAGTCATTGCCTGGGTACCTCGGCGGCGCGCGTTCCACCAGCCCATGACCATGAGCACCGCGAAGACTCCCAGGCCGAGGTTGGTCCACAGCTCCATGGGGGTGTTCAGCCACTTGGTGTCACGGGCGAAGTCGGTGACGGAGGTGAACAGTGACCCGTCGACGCTGGAGCCGTCGAAGGCCAGGTATGCGGTGGCGGCCGCGGTCATGGGCACGTCCTTCCAAGTCAGCACGAGACGACGCGGAACGGCCCAGCGCCGCCGGTCAATCCCCACGCCCGCGATGGCAGACTAGCGGCATCACAGTGAATAGGTGGTGGCCGTCCACCTAATCTACTACATGTTGTAGAAACAAAATGCGTGGCCCAGTCGACTCGTTCACCGGATCACACCTGGTCGTCGGCTTGAGGCCGGGGCGCGACCATGTGGGTCGTGCGTAACCCGCACCCGGGTTCGGGTTCTGCACACCAGCGGCGGACCGCTGAGACGGTCGGCTACGGGGCGGGGCGGGGAGCGGAACGCCGTGCTGCGTGGCCGTAGTGGACGAAGCGGATGGTGGAGACGGTGAACACGACGGGCCTGTGCGGGTCGTGACTACGACCTGGAGTGCGACCCAGCGCGGCCAGCCCACACGAATGCGCGCAGCGGATCAAGGAGTTCCTCCCGCACCGCCCCAGCCCCACCGCCTTCACCCGCCTCCGCCGGCGCTACCTGACGGGCAGCCAGGAATCGCCGACAGCGTGATGGCATGGCCACTCAGCGTCGTTCTGTGCTTGACGTGTCTGCGCCGTCCTGGCGCCTACCTGATAACGGCATCAGTCTCCCGGATGGGCTGCTCTTCTCCTGACGCACGCTCAGGCTGCGGGCGGGGCGACTGCGAAGACGGATCCCGTGCTGGAGCTCATGTACACCACGCCGTTCAGCACCACGGGGTCCGGGCGCTCGATGAAGGGACTCGCGATGCTCCGGTTCGGGTCACGTCGTGCCGCACTGCGCCACACGGTCTTTCCCGTCGCAGCATCGACACAGATGATCCGCCCGTCAGCGACCAGGCTGTACAGCCGGCCGTCGGCAAACACCGGGCGGGTGGGAGACTCGCCTACCGTCTCCACGGTCCAGTTCCGCCGGCCTGTGCGGAGGTCGTACGAGGCCAGCATGCCGTCCGCCCGGCTGATGTAGAGCGTGTTGCCCTGCGTGCGTGCAGTGCCCTGTGGAGCGTCCCGGAGGGGAAGGCGTTCCGTGTTTCCGTCCGCCCTGGTGACGCGGGTGACGCTCTTGCCGTTGAGCAGGAAGGACACCGTGTTGCTGTCGGCCGCCACGGGCGTGCCGGGGTCTTCGTCGAATGTGGCGAGAACCTTGGTCGTGCGCAGTGCGTTATCAAGGACGGCGATGGATGTGATGAAGCCTGCATCTGCCCGGAGCAGATACAGCGCACCGTCTTCACCACCGAAGACGGTGTAGGCCTCGACGACGGGAAAGGTTCTGGACCCGACCAGCTTTCCCGTCCGCGCATCCCTGCGAGCGATCCGGACTCGGCCGTCCCCCTCCGTAAGGTCAACCGTCGTGATCGTGGACTTCTGCAGGGTGAAGCTTGGCGATACGACCCAGGCGGACCACAGCAGGTCACCGGTCTTCACGTCGAAGCCTTTGAGCTGTTCCCTGCCTCTTGCGTCGATCCGCGCGTCGTCGACCAGGACCGTGTTTCCGGCGAGCCCCACGACCGAGCCTGTATTCGCGGACGTGTACGGCTTGCTCCACATGGCGTGTCCGGAGGCGACGTCGATCCGTTCGGCCACCACACCGACCTGCGCGCACACAAGTACTTCTCCGGCACCGGCGCAGGAGCTGAGGCCGCCATCGGGGCCGCGCTTCGTGGCGATGGTCGGCTTCTTCTCCCACAAGCCCCACCCCTTCGGCCGCAGAGCCGCAACTGGTTCGACGGCGGGGGCAGCGCGTGTCGACGAGGCGTGGACCGAGGGCGATGCCGAACTCTTGGCGTCGCCGTGGGCTCCTCCCGCACCGCTCCCCTGGAACACTGGGACCGTCACAGTGACCGCGATCGCGGTGACGGCGGCAAGCAGGTAGGTGCGCGTCCGGGGCCGTCGCCGGGGACCATGTGCGGATCCTTCCGGTTCCGTCGTCTTCTCGGGCTCCTGCGGCCCTGCTGTCTCTATCCCCTCTTCCTGAAGCAAAGCAAGCAGATCGGCGGCGGAGGGGCGGCCGGTCGGGTCCTTGCTTAAGCACTTCTCTATGACGGCACGCAGGGCCTGCGGGACTCCCGCGAGGTCCGGAGCGTCATGCGCAATCTTCATGGCGACCGCGATGGGTGGGGCACCCGTGTCACCGTCGAATGGTCCCCGGCCCGTCGCCGCATACGTCAGGACCCCGCCCAGTGCGAACACGTCGGCCGCCGCCCCTACCTCACGCGGCGTGCTCAGCTGCTCCGGTGCCATGAAGGACACCGTGCCCAGGACCTTGCCGCTCCGTGTCAGCGGTTCCGCGCTCAGTACCCGGGCGACACCGAAGTCGATGACACGGGGGCCGTCCTCGGGCAGCAGCACATTGCCCGGCTTGAGATCGCGGTGCACCAGACCGGCCCGGTGGATGTCACGCAGGGCTTCAGCCAGTCCCCGGCCCAGCCGCCACACGGCGCCCTCGCCCAACGGGCCGCTCGCGCGCACGTGTTCCGACAGCGTCGGGGCGTCAAAGTACTGCGTCGCCATCCACGGGGGATCGGCATCGGCGTCCGCTCCCACTACCGAGGCCGTGAACGCCCCGCTGACTTGCCGCGCGGCCTGGATCTCGTGCCGGAACCGGGCGCGGTAATCGGCGTCGCCGACAAACTCCCCACGGATGATCTTCAGGGCGACACGTCGGCCCGACGGGGACACAGCCAGATAGACGACCCCCATGCCGCCCGCGCCGATGCGGCGCTCAACGCGGTACTCCCCGACCACCGGCGGCGTGGTCTCATCCTGCCAGCTCAAGGCCCCTCCTGCGACTCCGCGGTGATCGAGCTCTCTCCCACGCCTCGAGGTGGGTTAGGGCCTCATAGTCCCGGCTGCTGCGGGCAGCACGGACGCTAGCGCATTCCGCGACTTCACTAGACACAGTGCGATCACAGGGCGGTGCTGGGCACGCACCGTCGAGGAGCCAGCCGTGGCCCGCCCCACCGAGCCACAAGTGCCACGCTCATTCACGGCCGTTGTGACTGAGCGCCATCGCGGCCAGCTGGAGCGCTCAGTCACAACCTCCGGCCCGGACATCCCCTGCTTTGCACCTCCAACCGCGCAACCCCCACCCCCGCCCGCGCCAGCCCCGTCGGCGCCGCCCAGAAGGAATGCCCGACCGTCCCGCCGTGTTGTGGAGGGTGTGGTTGTGGAGGGGACAGTGTCCCCGGGCCTCACCTATTGCCCATGAGGACGATCGTTCGGCTGAAGCCTCATGGAGCCTTTCGCCGCGTAGGCGACCGCCCTTCACGACCACACACGCGTCGGTGGGCCGCCCCGGATTTCTCACGGGACGGGCCACCGTCATGTCCGGTCGCCCTAACGGTCTCGGGGGAAATTGAGCTTCGGGCGTGCCTGCCCGGCGGTTCGGCTGGTGGGTGATCAGCGGGCGGTGTTGCGGACGAGGACGAGTTCGGTGCTTGTCCGGCGGTGGTGGCCCGCTGCGCGGATCGGTCGGAGACGAGTGAGGCGATCGCGAAGTGGGTCTCGGCGTAGGTATCGCGGCGTCCGTACGGCCCTTCTCATGTCACGGCCCGACTGGGACGATCACCATGTCCGGCGAGGCCGTAATGCGGTGGACAGCCCTCTGGTGCTGGGCGAGCATCTCCGCGATGAATAACGAACCTCACTCCATCCCCAAACGCGTCCGCTTCGTCGAGCTCAGCGCAAAGGCGCTGCGGGCGCTTGCCGACGGTAACCTCGCCGGCGGCAGTGCCGAGGCAGGGGTCGCCCTTGACGAATACTTCGTCTGCGACCGAGCCCGCTGGATCTTCGGCTATCGCGCTGACCAGCTCGCCAAGGACCCGTCTGCCGCGCCCTGGATCACGCGGGCCGCGGTGTCCAAGCTGGACGGGGCCGTCGTCGGAGACGGCGGGTTCCACGGGCCGCCGGACGGGGCCGGCATGGTCGAGGTCGGCTTCACCGTCGTGCCCGGGTGCCGCCGCCAGGGCTATGCCCGCGCCATGCTGAAGGCACTGCTCGTCAGGGCCGCCGCCGAACCTGGTGTCAGGACCGTGCGGGCCCGTATCAGGTCCGACAACAACGCCTCCCTGGCCACCATCGCGGGCTTCGGTTTCACGCGCGTCGGCGAGCAGGGCAACGAGCGCGACGGGCTCGTGATCGTCTTCGAGGTCCCGGCAGGCGCGATTCAGGCCGAGTAGCTCTACGGCCTCGGCGGACATGGTGATCGTCCCGGTCGGGCCGTGACATGAGAAGGGCCCTACGGGTTGGGTGAGTTGTGAAGCTGACCTGGGCTCGTGCGGCCTGTTCCCATCCTGCCCTGTCCGGTGTCTCACGCGCACTTTTCGGCAAGTTGCTCGCCGAGCTCGCCAGTGCGTGGGAGGCCATGCGGCAGTCCGCGCTCCGCGAGGCCCGGGGCGGGGAGCGTCGGCGAGCTGCGGGTGCCGGCCGAAAGCCCAAGCTGGTCCTCCTCGATCGGCTGCTGGTCACCCTGGTTCATCTGCGCCATCAGTTGCCGCACGTGGTGCTCGCCGAGCTCTTCGAGGTGGATCGCTCCACCGTTTCCGCGGCCATCCGCCAGGTCCGCCCGCTGCTGACGGCCCGTGGTTGCGCCGTGCCCGACCGGCCCGGCCTGCGGCTGAAGACGCTGGAGGACGTCTTCGCCTATGCCGAGGCGGAGGGCGTTGAGCTGCGGCTCGACGGGGCCGAGACCCAGGTCCGCCGCCCGCAGGCCGACCGCTCCGGGCGCCGGGCGTTCGTCTCCGGCAAACGCAAGCAGAACACCATCAAGACCACCACGTTCAGCGACGGCCAGGGCCGCTTGTTGCTGTCCGGCCTGGTCCGCCCGGGCCGGATGCAGGACCAGACCGCCGTGCGCACCGAGGGCATCGCCGAGCAGTTCCGCATCCGTCCCGGCGTGAAGGCGAAGGTCGATTCCGGCTACCTAGGGCTGGCCAAGGAGTTCCCCGGCCAGGTCAGCGCCCCGCCGAAGAAGCCCAAGGACGAGGCGTGTGACGGTGACAAGCACGCCTGGCGCGAGACACGGCGGCGGCAGTCCTCGGCAAGGATCTGTGTGGAGCACACCAACGCCGAGCTCCGCCAGTGGGCACCCCTGCGCCGATTCACCGGACGCCGCGATACCTACGCCGAGACTCATCTCGCGATCGCCTCACTCGCCTCCGACCGATCCGCGCAGCGGGCCACCACCGCCGGACAAGCACCGAACTCGTCCTCGTCCGCAACACCGCCCGCTGATCACCCACCAGCCGAACCGCCGGGCAGGCACGCCCGAAGCTCAATTTCCCCCAAGACCGTAAGGGACACCATGCCCGGGTGGACGTGCACGAGAACATCAACCGGGCCCGCGAAGAGGCTCCCGGCGCCGCCTGACCGATCGCGACCGGCGGCGCCGGGTACCGACCCGGCCGCAAGCTGCGGACCGCCGACGTCGGTGTCGGCAGGCCGGGGTCGAGGCTGACTCTGCGCAGGGCCTTGAAGGTGACCTTGAGCAGGGCATTGGCGCATTCAGCGATGCCGCGGATCACCTTGTTGAACGTCACCTGCTTGAGGTCGAGTTCGCGTCCCTGCGACTTCTTGCCGGGACAACGGAAGCCAGGGCCGGCGTTCTCGTAGCCGAGGTCGGTCAGGGTCGGGATGCCCAAGCGGCGGCGAGACGGTGCGGCGACGAGGCCGTGGGTGCGGGCGCAGGTGGTGTCGTGTTCGCGGCCGGGGCAGACCGGGGAGACCGACGTCGCCCGCAAGAACCACATCCGGTACCGGGGCGAACTCATCGAACGCCTGCACGCTGTCAATACGCGAGCGATCGACCTCACCGAGGCCCTCCTGCTGCTCAGCTGCGGCGAGCGTGGAAACCTCACCCGCAAGAGCGTCGACCCTCGTCGCTGAGGAAAGCGCCGCCGAAAGGCTACTCCCTCTCGCCGAACAGCGCCGGATCACGCTCGCGTCACTGGTGGGCGGCCTGGACCAGCGGCTCCGCGGAGCTTCTGCCGCGGATGGTGACGAACCTCGTCCAGAACGCCATCGTCCACAACTTCTCCGCGGGCAGCACCGTGACCGTCCACACGGAGGCGCACGGCGACACGAGCGTGCTGCGGGTCCAGAACACGGGCCGTCGGCTGCCACCGGAACTGGTACCGACCCTCCCTCAACCCCTCCAGCGCGGAACGGAACGCGTACGCACCGATGAACATTCCGGCGTCGGCCGCGGCCCGGCCATCGTGCACAGTATCGTCCGCGGCCACAACGGAACCCTCGATCTCGTGCCCCGCCCCGACGGGGGTCTCCTCGTCACAGTCCGGCTTCCCGGCACGCCGTAGGCGTCGTCCTCGCTCGCGGCGTCGGGCCGCCAGAACGCCGGGGGCGTTCTCGTTGGACCAGCGTTGACAGGCGTACAAAGCCGGGGTCTGGACGGTTGGTTGGAGTCGGCGATGGCGATGGTGAACAGCCAGAATGGGGCGCGACTGGGGCGGGCGGCGCCACCCCTCAAGCGTCCGCCGGGCCGGGGCCTCACACCAACCCAGCGAACGGTCAACCGTAGGTGCTCGGCAGCGCGGGTCGGCGCTGACACCCGTAGAACGGCGCAAATCACGCGATAAGGTGGCAGAGGATAAGACCCCCCAGTTCGACAACTGCGGCTGCGGCGGCACCAGTGAAGTTTTGCCGAAGCGCACGGGCTTGACATAGGGAATGTTCCGGGCGCAAAGTGTGCGGTTCGGCTGACGCCCCGAGGTTGGCGCGCAACGCGTCGGCGGCCGCGCGCAGGCGGGCAAAGGCCGCCGGACGCACGGCGTTCGTGGCGGCCTGTCTCATCGAGTCGGCAGAGCAGAAAAGGCACCAGGCCCGTCCCGCAGTGCGGACGGGCGTCACGGCTGAGTTCCGGGCAGACCTTGCGCCTGCCTCGCCCCGCCGGAAGCGGGGCGCCCATCCGCGTGGCGAACTCACTGGGCCTCGGTCCGCCGCGCCGGACGCAGCAGACACTCAGCAGCCGGACCGCGTCGACGACAGCGGGCCGGACCAGCGCGGAGTTCGCGGTGAAGGCCGCGGCCGGTGTTGAGCAACCGACGGCGCGCGGACCGGAACCACTGCTGCCCGCTCCGGCCGAGGGCGCCAGCGGCGATCACTCACCGGACAGCACATGTTCTCCCGCCCCATTGTGTTGGACCTTGTGTCCCCTTACTGTTCGGCTTTGCCTGAGTCTGTTCGATGCTGATTGCTCAGGCGGATGGAGGCGCAGTGCCGGGAAATGGGATCCGTTCAGAAGTCGGGAGACCCGGTCGCCGTCGGTGGGGGAGGGCGGTCCTCGCGGCGGCCGCGACCATCGCTCTGGTCGTGGGCATGACCGCGCCCGCCGCGGCGCGGGACACCGGCGAGCAGACGCCCGCCGCCGCACGCGCCGCCGTACCTGCCGTCAGTCCGCAGGCACACACGGTGAGTCTCGACGGCTACTCGTTCCTCGTCGACGGCGAGCGCACCTACCTCTGGTCCGGCGAGTTCCACTACTTCCGGCTCCCCAGTCCGGACCTGTGGCGCGACATCTTCCAGAAGATGAAGGCCGCCGGGTTCAACGCCACCTCTCTGTACTTCGACTGGGGATACCACTCGCCGAAGCCGGGTGTGTACGACTTCAGCGGGGTGCGCGACGTCGACAAGCTGCTCGACATGGCCCAGGAGGCCGGTCTCTACGTCATCGCCCGCCCGGCGCCGTACATCAACGCGGAGGTCGACAGCGGCGGTCTGCCCGGCTGGATGACCACCAAGGTGGGGCACAACCGCAGTGACGACCCGCAGTTCCTGAAGTACGCGGACGAGTGGCTGACCCGGATCGACCGGGTCATCGCCCGCCACCAACTGACCAACGGCACCGGGTCGGTCATCGCCTACCAGGTCGAGAACGAGTACTACAACGGCTCGGCCGCAGGCCGCTCCTACATGAAGCACCTGGAGGACAAGGCCCGCGCCGACGGCATCACGGTGCCGCTGACCGGCAACAACAACGGCACCTTCAACTCCGGTACCGGCGCTCTGGACGTCGACGGACCGGACTCCTACCCACAGGGCTTCAACTGCTCGAACCCCTCGAAGTGGAACGGCGTCCCCGACATCAGCTACGACCACCCGGGGGGAAAGCCGCTGTACTCGCCCGAGTTCCAGGGCGGCGCCTTCGATCCCTGGGGCGGCCCCGGCTACGACAAATGCGCCCAGCTGATCAACGACCAGTTCGCCAACGTGTTCTACAAACAGAACATAGCCGTCGGCGCCACCGCGCAGAGCTTCTACATGACCTACGGCGGCACCAACTGGGGCTGGCTGGGCATGCCCGAGAACTACACGTCGTACGACTACGGGGCTGCGATCCGCGAGAACCGACAGCTCGATCCGAAGTACTACGAGGACAAGCTGATCGGCTACTTCACGCAGTCCGTCGCCCCGCTGACCAAGACCGAGGTGATCAGGGCCGTACCGCCGGACGACTCCTCGGTCGTCGACACCGCCCGGATGAACCCCGACACCAAGACACAGTTCCACGTCCTGCGGCACGGGAACTCCACCTCCACGGCGGTCGACAAGACCCACGTCTCGCTGGACTTCAACGCCCAGCCCTCCGCCGACACCCACTACACCTGGGACGACCCCGACTCCGCGCTGCAGTACACCGGTTCCTGGTCGCACGTGGCCGACCAGAGCTACACCGGCGGCGACTACAAGCACACCGAGTCGTTCTCCAACAAGGCCGGCGACTCGGTCACCGTCCCCTTCGACGGTACCGCCATCCGCTGGATCGGCTCGAAGACGAACAACCACGGTTACGCCGACGTCTACCTCGATGGCACCAAGGCCGCGACGGTCAACGACTCTGGCAGCGAGAACCAGGCGGTGCTCTTCCAGAAGACCGGCCTGGCACCCGGCGCACACACACTGAAGATCGTCGTCGACGGGAACCACGGTTCGGGCTCCACGGACAACTACGTGGCCATCGACGCCGTCGATGTGCCAACGGCCGCCACAGCGGAGCCGACCTACCCGGTCGTGCCGCAGCAGCCGGGCACCGCGATCACACTCGACGGACGCGACTCGCATGTGATCGTGGCCAACTACCGGCTCGGGGACGCGCAGTTGCAGTACTCGACGTCGGAGATCATGACCAGCGCGACGATCGGCGACCAGGACGTCGCCGTGCTCTACGGCGATCAGGGCAGCGACGGCGAGACCGTCCTTCGCTACGCGTCCAGGCCTACCGTGGCCACCACCGGAGGCACGGCCACCACCACCTGGGACGCGGCCACCGGCGACCTGCGGCTGAACTACACCCACAAGGGCCTCGTCCGTATCAGCGTCAGCGGCGGCGGGAAGCGCCCGCTGCTGCTGCTCGTCGGTGACAAGGACACAGCGAAGACCTTCTGGCGTCAGGACACCGCGACCGGCCCCGTGCTCGTGCGGGGAAGCCATCTGCTGCGGACGGCGACCAGCGGGGACGGCGGCCGCACCGTGGTGCTCACCGGCGACAACGCCGACGACAAGAACATCGAGGTGTTCACCTCCGCCGCCCATGTCACCTGGAATGGCACGACATTGGACGCCAAGCCGACCGGCCCGGCGAGCCTGGCCGGCACCATCCCGGTAGCCGCCCCGGTACACCTGCCGGCGCTGACGAACTGGAAGCACGCCGAGGAATCGCCCGAAGCGGCGCCCGGTTTCGACGACTCCAGCTGGCAGGTGGCCGACAAGACGACCACCAACAGCGTCTCCGGCGTCAACTCGCTGCCGGTGCTCTACGCGGACGACTACGGATTCCACACCGGCAACACCTGGTATCGCGGCCGCTTCCGTGCCACCGGCAAGGAGACCGGCATCCACCTGGTCTCCGACTCCGGCGGAGACGCACAGGCGTTCTCCGCCTGGCTCAACGGCACCTTCCTGGGCAGCTCCACCACGGGCAGCGCCGACTTCACCTTCCCGCTCGGCGCGGTGAAGTCCGAGGGCGACAACGTCCTCTCCGTGCTCACCGTGAACATGGGGCACGAGGAGGACTACAACTCCACCAACGGCAACAAGACCGCGCGCGGCCTGACCAGCGCCTCCCTCGTCGGGGCGCCGCTGACCTCCGTCACCTGGCGGCTGCAGGGCGTACGCGGCGGCGAGGACCTGCAGGAGACCGTGCGCGGCCCGCTCTCGACGGGCGGCCTGTACGGCGAGCGGGCCGGCTGGTCCCTGCCCGGCTACCCGGACCGCGCCTGGGACCGGGTAGCCCTGCCGACGACCGACACCCGTCCCGGGGTCTCCTGGTACCGCACCGACGTCAGCCTGGACCTGCCGCACGCTCAGGACACCTCGCTGGGGCTGACGTTCACCGACGACCCGGCACGCAAGTACCGTGCCACGATCTTCGTGAACGGCTGGCAGGTCGGCAACTACGTCAACTACCTCGGCCCGCAGCTCACCTTCCCGGTCCCCGACGGAATCCTGAACCCGAACGGCCACAACAGCATCGCCATCGCCGTGTGGAACCTGGACGGCAGCACCGGCGGCCTCGGAAAGGTCTCGCTCACCGACTACGGCAGCTACGCCTCGCCCCTGCGCGTCGCGCAGAACGACAGCCCGCGCTACGACGCCCGGACGTACGCGATGCCGAGGCGTCCGGGAGCGGATGTCACCCTGGACACGCCCGACACCGCCCAGCCGGGACGGGCCTTCACCGCTCGTGCGACGGTGCGTGTACCGGACAACCGGCCGACCGCCTCCCGGCTGACGGCCTCGCTCGCCGCGCCCGAGGGCTGGAGCGTGACGGCCACGAGCCCCACCTCGGTCGACCGTCTGCGACCCGGCACGTCGGCCACCTTCACCTGGCAGGTCCAGCCGCCGGCCGGGACGCTGCCGTCCGCCTCGGCACTCACCGCCACGGTGCGCTACCGGCAGAGCGGGCGGCAGGCCACCGGCGCTGACGAGCGCATCGTCGGAGGGGTTCCACCGGCGCCGCCGGCCGGGAAGAGCGAGGTGAGTGACCTGTCGTTCCTGTCGTCCACCAACGGGTGGGGTCCGGTGGAGCGTGACAGCAGCGTCGGCGAACAGGCCGCTGGCGACGGCCGTCCGATCACCATCGCCGGCGTCGGTCACGCCAAGGGCCTGGGCACCAACTCCATCAGCGACGTCCAGTTCTACCTCGCCGGACAATGCTCGCGGTTGACGGCGGACGTCGGTGTCGACGATGAGACGGGCGGCGCGGGCACGGTGACGTTCTCCGTGATCGCCGACGGCAGGACCCTGCTGACCACGCCGACGATCCGCGGCAAACAGGCGGCCCTGCCGATCGACGTCGACGTCACCGGCGCCCAGGTGATCGACCTCAAGGTCGGCGACGCGGGCGACGGCAACGGCAACGACCACGGAGACTGGGGGACACCGACACTGACGTGCGGCTAGGTGTGCAGTCCCGACAGGTTGGTGACGCGGCTGGCTGGGGTGTGGCCGCCGATGCCGGTGTGGGGTCGGTGGTAGTTGTACCAGTCCAGCCAGTCGGGAAACGCGGCCTGTCGTTGGGCGTCTGAGGTGTAGGGCTAGGCCCATTCCTCGAGCAAGGTGCGGTGGAGGCGTTCGACCTTGCCGTTTGTCTGTGGCCGCCAGGGCGGGTCCGGCGGGGGCTGATGCCCAGCTCGCGGCAGGTCTGGCGCCAGGTGTTCTTGGTGTAGGCCCAGGCGTTGTCGGTCGAGGACCCGCTCGACGGCGACGCCCTGCTGGGCGAACCAAGCAGTTGCCCGTCGCAGGGAGGCCGCGCAGGTCGCGGCCTTCTCACCGGCCACGTCTTCGGTGTAAGCGAGGCGGGTGTGGTCGTCCAGGGCGGTGTGTAGGTAGGCGTATCCGGTGCCGTTGCGGCGGTCCTGGTTGGCCCGGCCGGCTGCGCGGCCGAGGACTTTGTGGCCGCCGCCGTCGGGGAGCGGGCGAGCTTCTTGACATCGATGTGGACTAGACGAGTAAGTCCTATGTCCTGGGCTGACGATCAGGCATGAACAGAGGGTGTTCAAGATCATGTTGTGACGCAAGACCTGAACACCCTCTTG
>NZ_JBEXWP010000042.1:0-55104 GCF_040629895.1 Streptomyces sp. NPDC005866 | reverse complement strand
CGCCTCAGCATGGATCCACAGCGATCAGAGCCAGCCCTTGACTAGCCCACCTGCGGCTTAACTACGCGGCATTGGCTTTAGCGCCGGGTAGTTGAGGAACCCGACGACCCCGGTGGTCGTGAACCTGATCTCCGCGCTGAAGACCCTGAAGGCCAGGTACGGCTCGAAGTTCGTCCTGTCCATGGCGCCGGAGACCTTCTTCGTGCAGATGGGCCACCAGTACTACGGCACCGGCAAGTGGGGTGGCCAGGACCCGCGCTGCGGGGCGTACCTCCCGGTCATCCACGCCCTTCGCGAGGACCTGACCCTGCTGCACGTCCAGGACTACAACTCCGGCCCGATCATGGGCCTCGACAACCAGTACCACTCCATGGGCGGCGCCGACTTCCATATCGCCATGACCGACATGCTGCTCACCGGCTTCCCGGTCGCGGGCGACGCCAACAACGTCTTCCCGCCGCTGCGCCCCGACCAGATCGCGATCGGCATGCCGGCCTCGACCAACGCGGGCAACGGCTATGTCGCCCCGTCCGAGGTCACCAAGACCCTGGACTGCCTGACGAAGAAGACGAACTGCGGCTCGTACGCGACCCACGGCACCTGGCTGGCGATGCGCGGCCTGATGACCTGGTCGGTCAACTGGGACCGGTACTCGAACTGGGAGTTCCAGAAGGGCTTCGACGCGTACTTCGGGTGAGCAGCAGTCTCAGCGCCGTCAGCAGGACGGTGCACAGGCACCAGCTGGCCGCCACGTCCAGCGGCCAGTGGTAGCCGCGGCGGACCAGCCCGTAGGAGACGGCGAGGACGACGGCCGCACAGACGGCGACGAGTGTGCGGCGGGCGGCGCGGGAGCGGAGCCAGGGGAGGAGAAGCAGGGTCGCGGAGCCGTACGCGATCGCCGCCGTCGCCGTATGGCCGGAGGGGAAGTAGCCGACCGCCGGGGGCATCACCGGGGTCCCCGGACGGGCGGTCCAGTCCTTGACCGGCACGACGAACGCCGGGACGAGAGCCATCAGGACGGCGGCCGCCGTGGGCTGCAGCCACCAGTGATCTATACCAGACTTGTGGCCGCGCCAGGCGACGTATCCGAGGACGGCCGTCAGGACCGGGACGGCGACCTGCACGTTCCCGAGGCCGGAGAGGAGCTCGGAGAACCGGTCCGGGCGGACGAGTGCGCTGCTCAGACGGCTGTCCAGGCGCAGCAGGGGGCCGTCGGCGACCACCTGCCAGGTGATCAGCGCGAAGAGAAGGGCCGGGAGACCCAGAAGGAGAAAGAGAAGAAAGGAGGTCGGCCGCCCCGGAACAGGGGGGGTCGTTCCGAGGCGGCCGTCCGGATCGGAACGCCGCGCGCCCCGGGGGGTTTGGGGCGAGCGACCGTCCGATCGGTGAGGAGATCCGGGGCCAGAGGCACCGGTTGTGTGCGCGAGGGCACGACCAGGTCGAAGCTGGGGAGGCCCCGGCCTGAAATCGCCCACAGTCCCCTGTGGGCGGGGTGTATCTCTCATCTGGTTAGAACCTACGGCAGGGTTCGGCGCGGCGACAGGCGGAATCGGGTCCCGTCATCCACCTCGCACACCTTCTTCACACGGCCTGACGGGGGCCGCCCCAGCCCCCCACATCACGCCAGGTGGGAGGGCTGGGGCGGCTGTGACACACGGGTTCGACACCCCTTTGAGGGGGCTATGAGAAACCTGTGGCTCAGATCCGGGCGAAGGCCTGCTCGATGATGTCGAGGCCCTCGTTGAGCAGGTTCTCGCCGATGACGAGCGGGGGAAGGAAGCGGAGCACGTTGCCGTAGGTGCCACAGGTCAGGACCAGCAGCCCCTCCTGGTGGCAGGCCTTGGCGAGGGCGGCGGTCGCCTCCGGGTTCGGCTCCTTGGTCGCACGGTCCTTGACCAGTTCGATGGCGATCATCGCGCCACGGCCCCGCACCTCGCCGATGACGTCGAACTTCTCCGCCATGGCGGAGAGGCGGGCCTTCATGACGGCCTCGATGTTCTTCGCCTTCGCGTTGAGGTCGAGTTCCTTCATGGTCTCGATGGCACCGAGCGCACCGGCGCAGGCGACCGGGTTACCGCCGTAGGTGCCACCGAGGCCGCCGGAGTGGGCGGCGTCCATGATCTCGGCGCGGCCCGTGACGGCGGCCAGCGGCAGACCGCCGGCGATGCCCTTCGCCGTGGTGATCAGGTCGGGAACGATGCCCTCGTCCTCGCACGCGAACCACTGACCCGTACGGCAGAACCCGGACTGGATCTCGTCTGCCACGAACACGATCCCGTTGTCCTCGGCGAACTGGCTGATCGCCGGCAGGAAGCCCTTGGCAGGCTCGATGAAGCCGCCCTCGCCGAGCACCGGCTCGATGATGATCGCGGCGATGTTGTCCGCGCCGACCTGCTTGGACATCTGGTCGATGGCCTGGGCGGCGGCCTCCGGACCCGCGTTCTGCGGCCCGGTCGGCCAGCGGTAGCCGTACGCCACCGGCACCCGGTACACCTCGGGCGCGAACGGCCCGAAGCCGTGCTTGTACGGCATGTTCTTCGCGGTCAGCGCCATGGTGAGGTTCGTACGGCCGTGGTAGCCGTGGTCGAAGACCACCACGGCCTGCCGCTTGGTGTACGCACGCGCGATCTTGACGGCGTTCTCGACGGCCTCGGCGCCGCTGTTGAACAGCGCGGACTTCTTGGCGTGGTCACCCGGGGTGAGCTCGGCCAGCGCCTCGGCGACGGCCACATAACCCTCGTACGGGGTGACCATGAAACAGGTGTGGGTGAAGTCGGCCAGCTGGGCGGAGGCCCGGCGTACGACGGCCTCGGCGGAGGCGCCCACGCTGGTCACCGCGATACCGGAACCGAAGTCGATGAGGCGGTTGCCGTCGACGTCCTCGATGATGCCGCCGCCCGCGCGGGTCGTGAACACCGGCAGCACGGAGCCGACGCCCTGCGCGACCGCGGCGGTACGGCGGGCCTGCAGCTCCTGCGACTTGGGGCCGGGGATGGCGGTGACGACGCGGCGCTCCTGCGGAAGTGCGGTCATGGGGGCTCCCTGATGAATCGTGCGTTCCGGGACGCTGTACGTGTCGTCCTGCGAACCCGGGGCGGCTCCGGCGGCGCGTGTCCGGACGCTCTCCTTCTTTCTTCGCAGGCTAGAGCCGGGTGCGGGACCTGGGCATGCTCCATGTGGGTGTTGTCAGAAGGTCACATTGTCCGCGATGGACATAGCGGGGGCGACCGGACGGCGGCGCAGCCCTGCCTGCCGAGGGCCGGTTGCCCTGCCACCTCACCGTCCCGTTTCCACGCCGTGTCAGAGGTGAACGTCCGGTCCACGCCGTGTCAGAGGTGAACGTCCGGCCATATCCGGAGCGTGTCGACCGGCTCGGCCGCGCAATCGGTGAACTCCCTTGGCCGGGGCGTTAGATTGACCGCTGAAGGTCGACGGAACGGCTGGTCAGGGAGCGAGGGCGATGGACAGCGACGGGACGCGGGACGCACGGGGCACGCACGCGAATCCTGTGCCGCGTCCGGCGGGGCCGCAGGATGCGGGCGCGGTGCCGCCGCGGCCGACGGCGCCGCCGACGGTGCCTCCGCTGCCGGACGGCTCGGCATTTCTGAACTGGCTGCGGGCGCCGCGGCCGGAGGCGGCGCCCGGGCTGTGGCGGTTCGGGTACCGGCCCCGGCCCGAGGAAGAGCCCGACCAGGCCCCGGCCCGGCAACTTCTGAGCGGGGCGCTGATCGCCTTCCTCGTGGGGTGGCTGGTCTGGTCCCTGCTGACGCACGGCTACCTGGGCGCGTGGTGGGGCCTGCCGCTCCAGCTGTTCCTCCCTGACTCGTGGCAGGGGGAGAACGGCACGATCGGGAAGACCACAGCTCAGTTCATCTATCAGGGATACACGTACCTCGTCGCCCTCACCATCATGGTCGTGGTGGGCAAGCTCGGTCGATGGGGAGAGGTGTGGAGGCGGTTCGTCGCACCTCGGTTCAAGTCTTCGGTGTCTCGCCATGAGCCCTCCCTGACCGCGGAGGAGGACCCCGCCCGGTGGCCCCACCTCCGCGCCGCCGGCGCGCACGACGCCGCCGACCGGCTGGCCGCCGAGGCGCGGGCCGGGCTGATGCGGGACGTGGACCACGCCCGGATCGCCCGGGCCTGGCAGGGCGTACGCAGCGGCCGGCACAGCATGGCGACCTTCTCCGCCGCCGTGGTCAAGGACGGTGCAGCCGCCTGCCTGCACCCCTCCGGGGAACGCGACCTGCCCGCCCGGCACGCCCAGCACGACCTGGTCACCGGTCAGGTACGGCTCGGCACGACCGCCGACGACCCCCGCAACCCCTACCTCTACCGGGGCACCGGTCTCGCCCTCGGCCCCGAACTGCTCGGCACCTCCCTGCTCGCCGTCGGCCCGGCCGGCTCCGGGAAGACCAGCGCGCTCATGCGCCCGCTCGCCGAGTCGCTGTGCCTGCACGCGCTCGCCGGCCGCGCCAGCGTGGTCGTCGTCGGCGCGGCCGGCGCCGGGCTCGGACCCGCCGACTCCTACGACGTCGTGGTCCGCATCGCCCACCCCGAGTCCGTGTACGACCTGGACCTGTACGGCGGCACCACCGACCCCGACGAGGCCGCCGCCATACTCGCCGAGGCCCTCGTCGGCGACCTCGCCCACCCGCACCCCGGCAGCGACAGCCGCCGCTCCACCACCGTCCTCGCCCAACTGCTCGGCCCGTTCAAGGCGGTCCACGGCCGCTTCCCCTCCGTACCCGAACTCCGCCAGCTCCTCGACGGCGCCTCCGGCCCCGTGGCCGCGCTCCGCAAGGCGCTGACGGCCACCGGCCACGAGTCGCTGCTGCGCGAGATCGACGCGAGGGAGCGGCAGATGGGTCAGCCCGGGGACGTGGGCACGGTCCTGGCCGACCGCATCGCGCTGCTGGACCGACCGGCCTTCGCCGGCTTCTTCGACACCTCCGGCCAGTCCCGACCCTTCTCCCTGAAGGCCCTCGACCACCCGGTCCGGGTCCGTATCGACCTGCCCGAACGCGGGCACGCGGACGCCTCCCGCATCCTCGCCCGGCTGGTGCTCGCCCAGTTCACGGCGAGCGTGACGGTACGGGACGACCGTTCGCTCTTCACCTGCCTGCTCCTGGACGACGCGACGGGTGTCGTGACACCGGAGGCGGTACGCGGCATCCAGCGTCTGCGGTCGGCCAACGCGGGCGTGGCGCTGACCCTGCGCACGCTGGACGACGTACCCCGCCCCCTGCGCGGGCCGCTGCTGGGGGCCACCGGCTGCCGTATGGCCTTCGCCGGCCTCACCCCCTGGGACGGCCAGGACTTCGCCGAGGTGTGGGGCAAGGAGTGGACCGAGACCCGGGACGTCACCGACCGCCAGATCATCGCGGAGACCCCGGCGGGCAAGGCACTGCACGTCGTACGGCGGGTCATCACCGGCAAGGCGCCCACGGCCCGCGCGGTCACCGTCCGGCAGGTGGAACGCGAGCGCTGGTCGGCCTCCGAGCTCGCCCACGGCGTGCCGGCGGGCCATGCGGTGCTCTCCCTGACAACCGTCAAGGGCGAGCACGCGCCCCCGCTGCTGGTGGACCTCAGGGGCGGCGCAGGCCGGGTCTGACCCCGGCCGGGTCTGAACACGGAGGCACAGGCGACCGTACAGTGAGGCAGAATCGATAGAGGCCGTTCATACGAGACGGCCAAAGGCCCCCTGGCGCTGTTCGCCCCCGTTCGCTCCCGTGCACCCGTGTTCACGACCGAAGAGAAGACCTGACGGCCCGATGCCCCCGACGCTCGCCTCGCTCGTCCACCATTCCGCGCTCAAACTGACCGTGCGCGCGGGCGAGGACCGCCTCGACGTGCCCGTGCGCTGGGCCCATGCCAGCGAACTCGCCGACCCCGTGCCGTACATGGAGGGCGGGGAACTCCTCCTGATCACCGCGCTGAAGCTGGACGCGGACGATCCCGAGGTGATGCGGCGATATGTGAAACGCCTGGTGGGTGCGGGTGTGGTGGGCCTCGGCTTCGCCATCGGGGTCCACTACGAGGAGATCCCCAAGGCCCTGGTCGACGCGGCCCGACAGGAGGGCCTGCCCCTGCTGGAGGTACCGCGCCGCACGCCCTTCCTCGCCATCAGCAAGGCCGTGTCGGCGGCGATCGCGGCCGACCAGTACCGGGCGGTGACGGCGGGCTTCGCCGCCCAGCGCGAACTGACCAGGCAGGCGCTGAACGCCGGGCCGGAGGGGCTGCTGGCCGCGCTCGCCTCGCAGGTCGACGGCTGGGCGGCGCTCTACGACGCCTCCGGCGCGGTCGTCGCCACGGCTCCGGAGTGGGCGGGACGCCGGGCGGCGCGGCTGACGGCGGAGGTGGAACGGCTGCGGGAGCGCCCGGCACCGGCCTCGTCGGTGGTGGGCGGCCCGGACAACGAGGACCGGGTGGAGCTGCACTCGCTGGGCACGGGCCGCAGGCCCCGGGCGGCCCTGGCGGTCGGCACCGCGGCGACCCTGGGCACGGCCGAGCGGTACGCCGTCCACTCGGCCATCGCGCTGCTGACTCTCACGACGGAACGCTCCCGTTCGCTGCATGCGGCCGAGCAGCGGGTGGGCGCGGCGGTGCTGCGGATGCTGCTCGCCGGGCAGCCGGACCACGCCCGGGGGGTCGCCGGGGATCTGTACGGCGGACTTCTCGACGCACCCTTCCGGATGATCGTCGCCGATGCGGGCGCCGAGCTGCTCGCCGGTCTTGCCGAGACGGTCGAGTCGGCCGCGGCGCGCTCCGGGGAGGCGGTGCTGGTGGTGCCGGAGGGGGAGCGGCTGGTGGTGCTGGCCGCGGACAGGGGCGCGGCGGTGGGCGCGTGCGCCGACCACGCGGCGGCGCGCGAGTCCGCGCGGGCCGTACCGGAGCAGGGCGCCGCCGAGGAGGACGACCTGGTCGTGGGGATGTCCGCCCCGTCCGGCACGATCGGCGCGGCGGCCGCCCACAAGCAGGCCGAGCAGGCGCTGTCGGTGGCCCGGCGGCGGGGCCGGGTGCTGGTCGAGCACGAGCAACTGGCGGCCGGATCGGTCCTGCCCCTGCTGGCCGACGACGCGGTGAAGGCCTTCGCGGACGGTCTGCTGAGGGCGCTGTACGAGCATGACGCGACGGGCCGCGGCGACCTGGTGGCCTCGCTGCGGGCCTGGCTGTCGAGGCACGGCCAGTGGGACGCGGCGGCCGCCGACCTGGGCGTCCACCGGCATACGCTGCGGTACCGGATGCGCCGGGTCGAGGAGATTCTGGGCCGTTCCCTGGACGACCCCGACGCCCGGATGGAGCTGTGGCTGGCCCTGAAGGCGACATCGGCGGACTGACCCGACACCGGGACTCCGCCCCCGCTCCGCGCCCTGCCAAACCGGCGCACCCCCACCCCCCACCACTACACCCCGGACAAACGCCGCTGCCCCTTCCCGCGCCTACGGTGGACCTCGCAAGCCAAGAACATCCCCACACGCGGAAGGGCCGGGACTCTCATGACCGCCACCCACGCCTTCTGGCTCGCCGGCCGTCAGGTCACCGGCGAGGACACCTTCGACGTCACCAGCCCGTGGGACGGGCGCCTCGTCGGCAAGGTCAGCGTGCCCACCGAGGCGCAGGTCGAGGAAGCCGTCGCCGCCGCGTACGCCGTACGGGACGAGTTCGCCGCCACCCCGGCACACGTCCGGGCCGCCGCCCTCGACCACGTCAGCCGGCGCCTCGTCGAGCGCACCGAGGAGATAGCCCAGCTGATCTCCGCCGAGAACGGCAAGCCCATCAAGTGGGCGCGCGGCGAGGTCGGCCGTGCAGTCTCCGTGTTCCGGTTCGCCGCCGAGGAGGCCCGCCGCTTCAACAGCGGCGAGGCCCAGCGCCTCGACACCGACCTGGGCGGCCAGGGCCGGCTCGCGCTCACCCGCCGTTTCCCGAAGGGCGTCGTCCTCGGCATCGCACCCTTCAACTTCCCGCTCAACCTCTGCGCCCACAAGATCGCCCCGGCCATCGCCGCCGGCGCCCCGATCATCCTCAAGCCGGCGCCGGCCACCCCCCTCTCCGGCCTGATCATCGGCGACCTGCTCGCCGAGACGACGGGTCTCCCGGCCGGCTCCTGGTCGATCCTGCCGGTCTCCAACGACCGCATGCCCGCCCTCGTCCAGGACGAGCGGCTCCCGGTCATCTCCTTCACCGGTTCCGAGAAGGTCGGCTACTCGATCATGGACTCGGTGCCCCGCAAGCACTGCACCCTGGAGCTGGGCGGCAACGGCGCGGCCGTCGTCCTCGGCGACTACGCGAGCGACGCCGACCTCGACTGGGCCGCGACCCGCATCGCGACGTTCTCGAACTACCAGGGCGGCCAGTCCTGCATCTCCGTGCAGCGGGTCATCGCCGACGCCTCCGTCTACGACCGTCTGCTCCCGCGTATCGTCGCCGCCGTCGAGGCCCAGGTCACCGGTGACCCCGCCGACGACAAGACCGACGTCGGGCCGCTGGTCAGCGAGGCCGCCGCCGAGCGCGTCGAGGCGTGGGTGAAGGAGGCCGTGGAGGCCGGCGCCACCCTGGTCACCGGCGGCGACCGCGACGGCGCCAGCTACGCGCCGACCGTCCTCACCGACGTCCCGGCCGACACCACCATCTCCTGCGAGGAGATCTTCGGACCCGTCCTCACCGTGCAGAAGGTCAACGGCGAGGCCGAGGCCTTCGCCGCCGCCAACGACTCCAAGTACGGCCTCCAGGCGGGCGTGTTCACCCACGACCTCCAGACCGCCTTCCGCGCCCACCGCGCACTGGAGGTCGGCGGTGTCGTCATCGGCGACGTCCCCTCCTACCGCGCCGACCAGATGCCGTACGGCGGCGCGAAGCAGTCCGGCGTCGGCCGCGAGGGCGTCAAGTTCGCGATGGACGACTACACCTACGAGCGAGTCCTGATCCTCACCGGCCTCGCCCTCTGACCTGCCACGGACAGGCCGGAACAGAACGGCCGCAGCCCGCTGTGCGGGGCTGCGGCCGTCTCCGTGACCGCTGGGGGCGGAAACCGCGCTCAAGGCCTGCCGGCGGTTCACCGCGGTCAGCGCTCCTCGGGGAACCTGTCGCCGTACATCGGCAGTCCACTCGCCGAGTTCGTGCGGGAGACCTCGTCCTCGATGATGTCCCAGTGCTCCTTGAGCAGCCCGTCCTCCATGCGGACGAAGTCGGCGGCGATCCACCGCCCCGGCTGGGCGTGCCCGGAGAACCGTCCGCGGACCATCACCATGTCGCCCTCCGCCATGACGAGGTCGACCTCGTGCCGCAATTCGTCCGGCAGGACCTTGACCAGGTTGAACAGGCCCTCGCGGCCGGGCTCGATATGAGCGCTGTGCTGGATGTAGTCCGGGGACCAGAACCTCTCGGCCGCCTCGTAGTCACGCTTGTTGAACAGCGTGTCGAACGCCTCCCGGACGATCTCCTTGTTCCGCTCTTCCACGGTCTGTCCCATGAGAACTCTCCCTTCGGATGCGATCGGCCCTGCCGCTGCGGGCGCTGACCGCGTTTTCGCGAGGCGGTCTCCTCGCACTCGGGGAGGAGCCGAGATGCCCCGGATGGCTGGGCCTCGGCCTCAGACCTGGGCCATGCCGCCGTCGACGCTCAGTTCCATGCCGGCACAGAAGCTGCTCTCGTCGGATGCCAGGAAGAGAGCGGCCGCGGCGACCTCCTCGGGGCGTCCCATGCGTCCGAGTGGGATGACCGAGGCGAAGGCCGCTCTGATGGCGTCCGCGCCTTCCTTGGAGTCCGCCTGGCTGTCCATGATCGGGGTGTCGATCGGGCCGGGGCTGAGGGTGTTGACCCGGATGCCGCGGTCCTTGAGCTCCTTGGTCCAGCTGCGGGCGTAGGAGCGGACGGCGGCTTTGGTGGCGCTGTAGGTGGTGTACCCGTCGACGCCGATGTAACCGGCGATCGATCCGACGAGGATGATCGAGCCCCCGTCGTTCATCAGCGGCAGCGCTCTTTGGGCGGTGAAGAGGGTGCCGCGGGCGTTGAGGTCGAAGGTGCGGTCGAAGCCCTCTTCCGTGATCTGCCCGAACTCCTGAGGAACGACCAGACCCGAGTTGGCAACGACGACGTCGATCCGCCCCTTCTCCGTTTCGATGGTCCGGAAGAGCCGGCCGAGGTCGGCGGCGACCGTGACATCACCCTGAACCGCCGTGACGTTCCTGCCGATCTCGTCCTTCGCCTTGTCCAGTTCGGGCCGACGCCGTCCGGTGATGAACACATGGGCGCCTTCCTCCACGAACCTCTGCGCGATCGCCAATCCGATGCCGCTGCTGCCGCCGGTGACGAGGGCGACCTTGCCGTCCAGCCTGTTCATGGCTACGACCTTTCATCGATGAGGTCGAACTCGTTGCCTTCGGGGTCGGCGAACGTCGTCCAGCGGGCGGAGCCCTGCGCCATGTCGCGGATCCGGGAGGCGCCGAGCCGGAGCAGCCGTTGTGACTCCGCCTCGAAGGCGCGGCTGAGGAGATCGAGGTGCAGCCGGTTCTTCGCCGACTTCGGCTCGGGAACCCGGTGGAAGCTCAGCCGAGGGGCGGCCCCGTCCGAGTCGAGTGCGGCGAATTCGGGGCTCGCACCCGAGGCGACGTCCCTCCCGAGTACCTCGGCCCAGAAGCGGGCGAGTTTCTCGGCATCGGCGGCGTCGACGCTCAGGCCGTAGACGGTGGTGCTCATGACTGTCGTCCTCTTCGTGCGGGTGTTCGCCGGAGTCTTCCGGTGCGGTGGTCCGGCGAACACAGGTTCAGATGGCCGTGCGGCCGCCGTCGACGGCGATGGTCGCGCCGGTGATGTAGCCGGCCTTCGGCGAGACGAGGAATGCCACGGTCTCGGCGATCTCGGCGGGCTCGGCGGCGCGCTTCATCGCGGTGGTCTCGGCGAGCGCGTCGAACAGGTCGCGGGCCTCGGGCCTGGTGTAGACCGGGCCGGGAGCGACGGTGTTGAAGCGGACGCCCCGGCCGCTGTACTCGGCGGTCCAGCCTCGGGTCAGTGCCGCCAGGGCGGCCTTGGTCGCGCCGTAGGCGGCGCCGGTGGCGAGGCCGAGGCTGCCGGCCATACTGCCGATGTTGACCACGCTGCCCGACCCCTTGGCCGCCATCGCCGGGGCGAACGCGGCCACGAGGAAGAACGGCGCGCGGACGTTGCCGGCGAACATCGCGTCGTAGTCGGAGACCTTCATCTCCTCGGTCGGGGCCCAGACGGCTCGCCCGGCGTTGTTGACCAGGACGTCGATGTCGCCGACCTCCGCGGCGAGCCGGTCGATGCCGGCCGGGTCCTCCAGGTCCGCCTCGACGAACCGGGCGTGGCCGCCGGCCGCGGTGATCTCGTCCACGGTCTCGGCGCCGCGCTGGGCGTTGCGGCCGGTCACGACGACGGACATGCCGTCGGCGGCGAGCCGTTCGGCGATCGCCCGGCCGATGCCGGAAGTGGCCCCGGTCACCAGGGCCGTAACGGGATGCGGGTCGAGCTTGTCTTCGGGCTCCACAGACATGGGATGTACCTTCCGGTGTTGTTATCCAGACCGGTCTGTCTGGCAACGTCTCCAACCTAGGCAGACCGATCTGTCTGTGTCAATGCGCGTCGGGAGCCCATTGAAGACAGACAGACCTGTCTGCTATTTTTGTACGTATGTCTGAGAAGGTGCTCTCACCACAGGAACGCAGTGCGGCGGCGCGGGCGCGACTGCTGGCCGCCGCCGACGAGCTGTTCTACGCCGAAGGTGTCCAGTCCGTCGGGATCGACCGGGTCATTCAGCACGCCGGGGTCGCGAAGGCAACCCTGTACAGCGCCTTCGGCAGCAAGGACGGCTTGGTCCGCGCCTACCTCCAGGCACGGCACACCGCCACCGTCGAGCGCATGACGCGCGAGCTCGAAGCACGGTATGAGACCCCGAAGGAGCGTCTGGTCGGCGCGTTCGAGGTGCAGGGGCTCTCGTTCACCGAGCCGGGGTTCCGCGGCTGCGCGTTCATCGGCGCGAGCGCCGATGCCCCGCCCGGCGGCGTCGTCGAAGACACGGCCAGCGACTATCGCACCTGGCTGCACGAACTCTTCTTCGGCCTCGCCCAGCAGGCAGGCGCCAAGGACGCGAAAGCACTCGCCCAGCAACTGGTCCTGCTCTACGACGGCGCCGGGATCAGCGCCTGGCTGGACCGCGACCCCAGCGCCGAAACAGCCGCCCGCACCGTGGCCGCCGCCCTGGTCGACGCCGCCGTCCCGGACTGAAGCCCGGAAGCGCCCGTACGGCGGACTACGGACGCAACGCCTTCTCGGCGCAGGCGGCCCCAAGTGCTGAGGACGGCCGCGCCTGACGGAGGTATCAGCTCTTGCCAATGGGAACCATTTTCAGATACGGTCGTCCGTGACGCACGATCGTCGTCCCTCGAAGGGGCCCGGCACCGATGCCTTCCGGTGCCGGGCCCCTTCTCCGTGCCGACCGCTCCGGACCCTCAACCGGAGAAGCCGACGTGCGCGAGCCGCAGTGGGCCGCGCAGTCCGAGGTGGACGTCATGCACGCCCTCGGCGACGATGCCGGCGGTGAGCGAGGTGTACGCATAAGGGTCCGGCGTCGGCTCGGCGAGGGTCAGCACCGCCAGCAACGGGCCGCCGTCCAGGGACCAGAAGTGGGCGCGCTGCTCGGCCAGGATCTCCGAGAGATCGTCGGTGCGCAGGAACCGCACCAGGCCCTCGGCGGACACCTCGACGGTCAGGCTCCCGACCGTCAACCGCCCTTCACCGTCAACAATCCTGACGGTCGACTCGGTGGCCGGCGGCTCGTCGAGCAGGGCGCCCGGCAGATCGTCGAGGACCGGACCGCCGAGCCGGGCACGCACCCGGACCGCGTCCGGCCCCCACGGCTCGATCCGCAGCGTCTCCTGACGGCCGCTCCACTCCAGGGCACCGTCCCGCTCACGGAAGGTGCCGACGGTGGGGGACGACTGCGCGAGACTGACCTTGGGCTGCGCTTCGGCGGACTCGGTTTCGGCAGGCTGATTCACGAGGCGTGCTCCTGAATGAGTGCAGACATGGGGGTGCCCCGGCGTGCGGGCACGGGTGGCCCCGTACCGGCGGGGCACTGCGGGGACGCGAGGGTCAGGACCCGGCCGGTGCCGGTCCCGTGCTCGCCCGTACCGTCAACTCGGGCGCGATCAGCACGACTTCGTCACTGCCCCGGTCGTCCAGCTTGGCGACCAGGTGCTCCACGGCGTACCGGCCCATCTGCTGGGCGGGGATGGCGACCGACGTCAGCCGCACCGAGGCGTGGACGGCGACCTGGTCCGGGCAGATCGCGACCACCGACACGTCCTCGGGCACGGCCCGGCCCTGCTGGCGCAGCAGCGCGAGCAGCGGCTCCACCGCGGACTCGTTCTGGACGACGAAGCCCGTGGTGCCCGGGCGCTCGTCGAAGATCCGGGCCAGCGTGACGGCCATCGCGTCGTACCCGCCCTCGCACGGCCGGCGCAGCACCCTCAGGCCCAACTCCCGGGCCCGGGACCGCAGTCCGTCGAGAGTGCGCTCGGCGAAGCCGGTGTGCCGCTCGTATACCGCGGGCGCCTCACCGATGACAGCGATGTCGTGATGGCCGAGTTTCGCGAGGTGCTCCACGCACAGCGCGCCGGTCGCCCCGAAGTCCAGATCGACGCAGGTCAGCCCGGTGGTGGAGGCGGGCAGACCGATGAGCACGGAGGGCTGGTCGGTCTGCCGGAGCAGCGGCAGCCGTTCGTCCTCCAGCTCCACGTCCATCAGGATCATCGCGTCGGCCAGCCCGCTGCCGGTGACCCGGCGCACCGCGTCGGGGCCCTCCTCGCCGGTGAGCAGCAGGACGTCGTAGCCGTGGGTGCGGGCCGCGGTGGCCACCGCGATCGCGATCTCCATCATCACCGGCACATACATGTCCGTACGCAGTGGGATCATCAGCGCGATGATGTTCGACCGGCTGCTGGCCAGGGCACGGGCGCCCGCGTTCGGGTGGTAGCCCAGCTCCCGGATGCTCTGCTCGACCCGCTGCCGGGTGGTGGTGGAGATGGACCGCTTGCCGCTGAGGACATAGCTCACCGTGCTCGCCGAGACTCCGGCGTGCTGGGCGACCTCGGCGAGGGTGACCATCCAGCTCTCCAAGCTTTGTGAAGCGCTTCGACAGTACGCATTGCTGACAAGAGTGAGTGAGGGTGCATCGACAGTAGCTTCAGTGGAGGTGGGTGTCCATAGGCTGTCGAAGCGCTTCGACAGCGAATTGACGGTGCGGCCACGGCAACCTTGCGGAGGGGTGGCGGCACAAACAGGTCGTACGGCCGTCATTCGACACCATCACGCTCGGCAAGTACCACCTCGACAACAACCTCTGGGGCCACGACAGGGCACCGACTCGGACGTCAGGCCGTACGCCAATACCGTCCTCGGCCGGCACTGTGATCGGGGCGGCTGGACACCAAGTCGTACTCGGTCGACATCGGCTGAGACCTTCTCGGGAACGGCCCGGGCGTACACCGAACGGACCGCGAGGACTGGTGGGGGCGGCCCGTTTCGGGTACCAACGATCCAGTAGCACTGATCGGTAGCGAACGGTCCTTAACATCCCCTTTTGTGGCGAGGTGAGCCTCAATGTCCGCCCCCACCACCAAGAAACCCGCCGTCACCGAGCGGGAGGCCCGTCAGGTGGCGGAGGCCGCCCGAGAACAGGACTGGCACAAGCCCAGTTTCGCCAAGGAACTGTTCCTCGGGCGCTTCCGGCTCGACCTCATCCACCCGCATCCGCTCCCGGCGGACGAGGACGTGCGCCGCGGCGAGGAGTTCCTCGCACGGCTGCGCGAGTTCTGCGAGACGAAGATCGACTCGGCCCGCATCGAGCGCGAGGCGCGCATCCCCGACGAGGTCGTCACCGGCCTCAAGGAACTCGGCGCCCTCGGCATGAAGATCGACACCAAGTACGGCGGCCTCGGCCTCACGCAGGTCTACTACAACAAGGCCCTCGCCCTGGTCGGCTCCGCGAACCCGGCGGTCGGCGCGCTGCTCTCCGCCCACCAGTCGATCGGCGTACCGCAGCCGCTGAAGATCTTCGGCACCCAGGAGCAGAAGGACGCCTTCCTGCCGCGCTGCGCCCGCACCGACATCTCGGCGTTCCTGCTCACCGAGCCGGACGTCGGCTCGGACCCGGCCCGCCTGGCCACCACCGCCGTGCCGGACGGGGACGACTACGTCCTCGACGGGGTGAAGCTCTGGACCACCAACGGCGTGGTCGCCGACCTGCTGGTGGTCATGGCGCGGGTGCCCAAGGCCGAGGGGCACAAGGGCGGTATCACGGCCTTCGTCGTCGAGGCCGGCTCCGAGGGCATCACCGTCGAGAACCGCAACGCCTTCATGGGCCTGCGCGGGATCGAGAACGGCGTGACCCGCTTCCACCAGGTCCGTGTCCCCGCCGCCAACCGCATCGGCCCCGAGGGCGCGGGGCTCAAGATCGCCCTCACCACCCTCAACACCGGCCGCCTCTCGCTCCCCGCGATGTGCGTGGGCGCCGGCAAGTGGTGCCTGAAGATCGCCCGCGAGTGGTCGGCCGTCCGTGAGCAGTGGGGCAAGCCGGTCGCGCTGCACGAGGCGGTCGGCTCCAAGATCAGCTTCATCGCGGCGACCACCTTCGCCCTGGAGGCGGTTGTCGACCTGTCCTCCCAGATGGCCGACGAGAACCGTAACGACATCCGTATCGAGGCCGCCCTCGCCAAGCTCTACGGCTCCGAGATGAGCTGTCTGATGGCGGACGAGCTGGTCCAGATCCGCGGCGGCCGGGGCTTCGAGACGGCGGAGTCCCTGGCGGCGCGCGGGGAACGCGCGGTCCCTGCCGAGCAGATCCTGCGCGACCTGCGCATCAACCGCATCTTCGAGGGCTCCACAGAGATCATGCACCTGCTGATCGCCCGCGAGGCCGTGGACGCCCACCTCTCAGTCGCCGGCGACCTCATCGACCCCGACAAGTCCTTCCAGGACAAGGCGAAGGCGGGCGCGAACGCGGGCGTCTTCTACGCCAAGTGGCTGCCGAAGCTGGTCGCGGGTCCGGGCCAACTCCCCACGTCGTACACCGACTTCAAGCACGGAGCGGACCTCTCCCCGCACCTGCGCTACGTCGAGCGGCACGCCCGTAAGCTCGCCCGCTCCACCTTCTACGCCATGTCCCGCTGGCAGGGCCGGATGGAGACCAAGCAGGGCTTCCTGGGACGGGTCGTGGACATCGGCGCCGAACTGTTCGCGATGAGCGCGGCCTGTGTCCGCGCCGAGTTGCTGCGCAGCCAGGGCGACCATGGCCGCGAGGCCTACCAGCTCGCCGACGCGTTCTGCAGGCAGGCCCGCATCCGCGTCGACGAGTTGTTCACCCGCCTGTGGTCGAACACCGACGACCTGGACCGCAAGGTCGTCAAGGGCGTTCTCGGTGGCTCCTACGAGTGGCTGGAGCGGGGGATCGTCGACCCGTCGGGCGAGGGCCCATGGATCGCCGACGCGACCCCCGGACCGTCCGCACGGGAGAACGTCCGCCGCCCGATCGGGTGACCGACGGCGCTACAGGCTGCCCGGTGGCATCAGCCACTGGGCGGGCTGGCCGGTGACCGACGCGATGGTCTCGAAGTCGTTGTCGTAGTGCAGCACGGTGAGGCCCTGTATCTCGGCGGTCGCGGCGACGAGCAGGTCGACCGCGCCCGCCGAGCGGTGGTGCCCCTTGACGGTCAGCTCCTCCTGAACATGCCATGCTCGCGTCAGCGCACGGTCGTCCACGGGTGTCCAGCTGAACAGGGTGTCCAGACGCTGGATCATCTGCTCGCGATCCTCGGCGTTCTTGGCGCTGTAGAGGAACTCGATCTCGGTGACCGGGCAGCGAGCGATGAGGCCCTCCGCCAAGGGCTTCTGCCAGTCGGCGCGTGCGGGCTCCCTGAGGATGCGGACCAGGGCGCTTGTGTCGATGAGGAATCTGGCCGTGGTCATCGACGATAGTTCGCCTTGTCCAGAAGGATGTCGAAGTCGCCCGCGTCGGCCTTTGCGGCCAGCCAGGCCAGCGCGAGAGCGCGCTTCTTGCGCTCGACGCCGTCCCGCAGGGCCGCGTTGACGGTGTCCTTCTTCGTCTTGGTCCCGAACGCTATGGCCGCCTGCGCCAGCAGTTCCTCGTCGATGTCGATCAACGTCTTGGCCATGGCGACACTCCCTGTATATCTAGCCGGGTCTTGCGTATATAGACTACTGCAGCGGCTACGAGGGGGACGCCCTGTCCTCCCGGCCACCCGTTGCGGCAACAATGGGGGAATGACCGACAGTCCTGCCAGTCCGGCCCCCCTCGCCGACCCGCACCTCGTCTACGACCCGCTCGCGGGCGACGGCCCCAAGGACGTGGTGATCCTCGGTTCCACCGGATCCATCGGCACCCAGGCCATCGACCTCGTCCTGCGCAACCCCGACCGCTTCCGGGTCACCGCCCTGTCCGCCAACGGCGGCCGGGTCGCCCTCCTCGCCGAGCAGGCGCACCGGCTGCGGGTACGGACCGTCGCGGTCGCCCGCGAGGACGTCGCACCGGCGCTGCGCGAAGCGCTGACGGATCTGTACGGCACCGGCGAACCCCTCCCCGAGATCCTCGCCGGGCCCGACGCTGCCACCCAGGTCGCCGCGTCCGACTGCCACACCGTTCTGAACGGCATCACCGGCTCCATCGGCCTCGCGCCGACCCTCGCCGCCCTGGAGACGGGCCGCACTCTCGCGCTCGCCAACAAGGAGTCGCTGATCGTCGGCGGCCCGCTGGTCAAGGCGCTGGCCAAGCCCGGCCAGATCATCCCGGTCGACTCCGAGCACGCGGCGCTGTTCCAGGCGCTGGCGAGCGGGACCCGCGCCGACGTCCGCAAGCTGGTGGTCACCGCCTCCGGCGGCCCCTTCCGCGGCCGCACCAAGGCAGAACTGGCGGACGTCACCGTCGAGGACGCCCTCGCCCACCCCACCTGGGCGATGGGACCGGTCATCACGATCAACTCCGCCACCCTGGTCAACAAGGGACTGGAAGTCATCGAGGCACACCTCCTCTACGACATTCCCTTCGATCGCATTGAGGTGGTCGTGCACCCACAGTCGTATGTCCACTCGATGGTCGAGTTCACGGACGGTTCCACGATCGCGCAGGCGACGCCCCCCGACATGCGGGGGCCGATCGCCATCGGTCTAGGCTGGCCCGAACGGGTCCCGGACGCGGCCCCCACCTTCGACTGGAGCAAGGCCTCCACGTGGGAGTTCTACCCGCTGGACAACCAGGCCTTTCCCTCCGTGAACCTCGCCCGGCACGTCGGTGAGCTCGCGGGCACCGCGCCGGCGGTGTTCAATGCGGCCAACGAGGAATGCGTCGAGGCGTTCCGGAGCGGTCTCCTGCCCTTCAACGGGATCATCGAGACAGTCACCCGGGTCGTCGAGGAACACGGCACTCCTCGTACGGGAACTTCGCTGACCGTGCCGGACGTACTCGAAGCGGAGACCTGGGCCCGGTCCCGGGCCCGGGAACTGACAGCACAGAAGGCGACCGCGGAGGCGCGTGCATGACAGCCCTGATGATGATCCTCGGCATAGTCGTCTTCGTGATCGGCCTGCTGGTCTCGATCGCCTGGCACGAACTGGGGCATCTTTCCACCGCCAAGCTCTTCGGCATCCGTGTCCCGCAGTACATGGTCGGCTTCGGCCCGACCATCTGGTCACGGCGGAAGGGCGAGACCGAGTACGGCTTCAAGGCCATCCCGGCCGGCGGCTACATCCGCATGATCGGCATGTTCCCGCCGGGCGCGGACGGCCGTATCACCGCGCGCTCCACCTCCCCCTGGCGCAGCATGATCGAGGACGCCCGCTCGGCCGCCTTCGAAGAGCTCCAGCCCGGAGACGAGACCCGCCTCTTCTACACGCGCGCCCCCTGGAAGCGCGTGATCGTGATGTTCGCGGGCCCCTTCATGAACCTCATCCTCGCGGTGGCGCTGTTCCTCACCGTCCTGATGGGCTTCGGCATCTCCCAGCAGACCACCACCGTCAGCTCGGTCTCCCAGTGCGTGATCGCCCAGAGCCAGAACCGCGACACCTGCAAGAAGACCGACGCCGCCGCCCCGGCCGCCGCCGCGGGCCTGAAGGCCGGCGACAAGATCGTCTCCTTCAACGGGGTGCAGACCACCAGCTGGAACCAGCTCTCCGACCTGATCCGCGCCACCCCGGGCAAGGAGGTCGCGATCGTCGTCGACCGCAAGGGCCAGGACGTCACCCTGCACGCGAAGATCGCCACCAACCAGGTCGCCAGGAAGGACTCCCGCGGCCAGATCGTCCAGGGCCAGTACGTCACCGCCGGCTTCCTGGGCTTCAGCGCCGCCACCGGCGTCGTCCACCAGGACCTCGGCGAGTCGGTGACGTGGATGGGCGACCGTCTCGGCGAGGCCGTCGACTCCATCGCCGGCCTGCCCGCGAAGATCCCGGCCCTGTGGAACGCGGCCTTCGACGGCGCCCCGCGCCAGCCGGACTCGCCGATGGGCGTGGTCGGCGCGGCGAGGGTCGGCGGCGAGATCTTCACCCTCGACATCCCGCCCACGCAGCAACTGGCCATGGCCCTGATGCTGGTGGCCGGCTTCAACCTCTCCCTGTTCCTCTTCAACATGCTTCCGCTGCTGCCGCTGGACGGCGGGCACATCGCGGGCGCCCTGTGGGAGTCGCTGCGCCGGAACCTGGCGAAGGTGCTGCGCCGCCCGGACCCCGGCCCGTTCGACGTGGCGAAGCTGATGCCGGTGGCTTACGTGGTGGCGGGCGTGTTCATCTGCTTCACCCTCCTCGTGCTGATCGCCGACGTGGTTAACCCGGTGAAAATCTCGTAGCCATACGACGTTCGAAGCGGCCCGGAACACTGTGTTCCGGGCCGCTTCCATTGAGTGGGTTTACGGGTGGGGGATGTGCTCGCGCCCGGCCCGGTGCCGTAATCTCGGAGTCTGGAACCGGCTTTCGACGGGACCCGGACCTAGATCCACGACTTGGGGTTGCACAGCAGATGACTGCGATTTCTCTCGGCATGCCGTCCGTTCCGACCAAGCTCGCCGAGCGCCGGAAGAGCCGGCAGATCCAGGTCGGCTCCGTGGCGGTCGGCGGAGACGCCCCGGTCTCGGTCCAGTCGATGACCACGACCCGTACGTCGGATGTCGGCGCCACCCTCCAGCAGATCGCCGAGCTCACCGCCTCCGGCTGCCAGATCGTCCGGGTGGCCTGCCCCACCCAGGACGACGCCGACGCGCTCGCCACGATCGCGAAGAAGTCCCAGATCCCCGTCATCGCGGACATCCACTTCCAGCCGAAGTACGTCTTCGCGGCGATCGAGGCCGGCTGCGCGGCGGTCCGTGTCAACCCGGGCAACATCAAGCAGTTCGACGACAAGGTCAAGGAGATCGCGGCGGCCGCCAAGGACCACGGCACCCCGATCCGCATCGGCGTCAACGCCGGTTCCCTGGACCGCCGGCTGCTGCAGAAGTACGGCAAAGCGACCCCCGAGGCGCTGGTCGAGTCGGCCCTGTGGGAGGCGTCCCTCTTCGAGGAGCACGACTTCCGGGACATCAAGATCTCCGTCAAGCACAACGACCCGGTCGTGATGATCGAGGCGTACAAGCAGCTGGCCGCGCAGTGCGACTACCCGCTGCACCTGGGTGTGACGGAGGCGGGCCCGGCCTTCCAGGGCACGATCAAGTCGGCGGTCGCCTTCGGCGCGCTGCTGTCCCAGGGCATCGGTGACACGATCCGCGTCTCCCTGTCCGCGCCTCCCGTCGAGGAGGTCAAGGTCGGCAACCAGATCCTGGAGTCCCTCAACCTCAAGCAGCGCGGCCTGGAGATCGTCTCCTGCCCGTCCTGCGGCCGCGCCCAGGTCGACGTCTACAAGCTGGCCGAGGAGGTCACGGCGGGCCTGACCGGCATGGAGGTCCCGCTGCGCGTCGCGGTCATGGGCTGTGTCGTGAACGGCCCCGGCGAGGCCCGCGAGGCCGACCTCGGCGTGGCCTCCGGCAACGGCAAGGGCCAGATCTTCGTCAAGGGCGAGGTCATCAAGACGGTCCCCGAGTCGAAGATCGTCGAGACCCTCATCGAGGAGGCCATGAAGCTGGCCGAGCAGATGGAGGCGGACGGCGCGGCTTCGGGGGAGCCCTCGATTTCGGTCGCCGGCTGAGCCCCGCAAGGGGGCGCGGGGCTGTATAGATGTGCGGCTCCCCCGCGTGGGCGCGACCAGCCCCGCACGACCCGCACCCGCGAGCTGACCAGGTTCCTCCGGGCCGGTGGGCGCTTGAAGGCGGGGTCCTGGGGTGAGAGCCCCAGGACCGGGACTGCGGCCAACGGCAGCTGCGAGCCAACGGTCACCCACACGGGGCGGCACCGCCAAGCTTCCGCAGGTACAGTGCGGAGATCAGCAGAACCCCTCAGCGTGAGGTCCCGCACGTGTTGACGCAGACCACCTCTCGGGTGCTCGGACCGAGCGACCTGGAAGCCGCGCTCGCCGTACTCGACCGCGAGCCGGTCACCAACGCCTTCGTGACCTCACGTGTCCAGGTGGCCGGCCTCGACCCCTGGCGCCTCGGCGGCGAGATGTGGGGCTGGTACGAGGACGGCATGCTCACGAGCCTCTGCTACGCCGGCGCCAACCTCGTCCCGATCTGCGCCACCCCGCGCGCGATCCGCGCCTTCGCCGACCGCGCGCGCCGGGCCGGCCGCCGCTGCTCCTCGATCGTCGGCCCCAACGAGGCCACCAGCCAGCTGTGGCGCCTGCTGGAACCGCACTGGGGCCCGGCCCGCGAAGTCCGCGCCCACCAGCCCCTGATGGTCACCGACCGCATGCCCGCCGACATCGCCCCGGACCCGTACGTCCGCCGCATCCGCAAGGACGAGATCGACACGATCATGCCGGCGTGCGTCGCGATGTTCACCGAAGAGGTGGGCGTCTCCCCGCTGGCCGGCGACGGCGGCCTCCTCTACCAGGCGAGGGTCGCCGAACTCGTCGGCTGTGGCCGCTCGTTCGCCCGGCTCGACGACAGCGGCAGGGTGGTCTTCAAGGCGGAGATCGGCGCGGCGACACCGGACGCCTGCCAGATCCAGGGCGTATGGGTCGCCCCCGAGTACCGCGGCATGGGCTTGGCGGCCCCCGGAATGGTGGCGGTGCTGCGCTACGCCCTGGCCGACGTGGCCCCGATGGTCAGCCTCTACGTCAACGACTTCAACACGGCGGCGAGAAGGACGTATCTGAGGGTGGGCTTCAAGGAAGTCGGCGCGTTCATGAGCGTCCTGTTCTGACGGTTCTCCTGCGACAGGCGCCAGCGGCAGCAACCGAAACCTCCCTGTACCCTCCCCACATGGACCTCGTGATCGGCCCCCTGGACCTCTCCTCCCACGTGGACGAGGCCCTGGCGGTCCAAGCGATCGCCTTCGGCCTGGGCCCCGACGAGGTAGCCGTACGCCGCCAGATCGTCGTCCGTCACATGCAGTACCCCGGAGCGAGGGCCCTCGGTGCGACGGCCGACGGCCTGCTCGTCGGCTTCGTCTACGGCATGCCGAACAGCCGCACCCACTGGTGGTCCACCGTCGTGGAACCCTACCTCCGCGCCCAGGGCCACGCCGACTGGCTCGACGACTCCTTCGTGATCACCGAGCTGCATGTGCACCCCCGCTACCAGAACCGTGGCATCGGCCGCCGGCTGATCACGACGATCACCGACAACGCCACCGAGCCCCGCTCCATCCTCTCCGCGATCGACACCGACAGCCCGGCCCGCGGCCTCTACCACTCCCTCGGCTATGTGGACCTGGCCCGCCAGGTCCACTTCCCGAGCGCACTCAAGCCGTACGCGGTGATGGGCGCCCCGCTGCCCCTGCGCCCCGGAGGAAGCGAACGAAGCGGTCGCCGTTAACGGATTTCCACCGGCACAGCAAGCCCGGCTAACCTCCTAGCCATCAACCTTTCCCGGCAGGAGTACGAGAACCATGGCGAACGCACCGGTCCAGCGCATGTCCCAGTTGATGGCGAAGACGCTGCGTGACGACCCGGCGGACGCCGAGGTCCTCAGCCACAAGCTCCTCGTCCGCGCCGGCTACGTCCGCCGTACGGCGGCCGGCATCTGGTCCTGGCTGCCGCTCGGCCTGAAGGTGCTGTCCAACGTCGAGCGGATCGTCCGCGAGGAGATGGACGCGATCGGCGCCCAGGAGGTGCTGCTCCCGGCCCTCCTGCCCCGGGAGCCGTACGAGGCGACCGGCCGCTGGGACGAGTACGGCGCCGAGCTGTTCCGCCTCCAGGACCGCAGGGGCGGCGACTACCTCCTCGGCCCGACCCACGAGGAGATCTTCACCCTCCTGGTGAAGGACCAGGCGTCCTCCTACAAGGACCTGCCGGTCATCCTCTACCAGATCCAGAACAAGTACCGGGACGAGGCCCGTCCGCGCGCCGGCATCCTGCGCGGCCGTGAGTTCCTGATGAAGGACTCCTACTCCTTCGACCTGGACGACGACGGTCTGGCCAAGTCGTACGCCCTGCACCGCCAGGCCTACCAGAGGATCTTCGAGCGCCTCGGCCTCGACTACCGCATCTGCGCCGCCACCGCCGGCGCGATGGGCGGCTCCAAGTCGGAGGAGTTCCTGGCTCCGGCAGAGGCCGGCGAGGACACCTTCGCCGACTGCCCGAACTGCGACTTCGCGGCCAACACGGAGGCGATCACCTACGTGCTGAAGCCGGTGGACGCCACCGGCGTGCCCGCGCTGGAGGAGATCCCGACCCCGGACACCCCGACCATCGAGACCCTCGCCGCCCACCTCGGCGTCCCGGCCTCCGCCACCCTGAAGAACCTCCTGGTGAAGGTCGACGGCGAGATCGTGGCCGTCGGCGTCCCCGGCGACCGCGAGGTCGACATGGACAAGGTCGAGGCGCACTTCGCCCCGGCCGCCGTCGAACTGGTCACCGAGACCGACTTCGCCGCCCGTCCCGACCTGGTCCGCGGCTATGTCGGCCCGCAGGGTCTCGGCGAGAAGGTGAAGTACATCGCCGACCCGCGCGTGGCCCCCGGCACCGCCTGGATCACCGGCGCCAACAAGGACGGCACGCACGCCAAGAACGTGGTGTCCGGCCGTGACTTCGAGGTCGACGAGTTCGTCGACGTCGTCGTCGTGCGTGACGGCGACCCCTGCCCGAAGTGCGGTACCGGCCTCAAGCTGGACCGCGCCATCGAGATCGGCCACATCTTCCAGCTGGGCCGCAAGTACACCGACGCCCTCAAGCTGGACGTCCTCGGCCAGAACGGCAAGCCCGTCCGCGTCACCATGGGTTCCTACGGCATCGGCGTCTCCCGCGCCGTCGCCGCCCTCGCCGAGCAGACCGCCGACGAGCACGGCCTGGTCTGGTCCCGCGAGGTCGCCCCGGCCGACGTCCATGTCGTCGCCGCCGGCAAGGCCCTGCAGACCGAACTCGCCCTGGAGGTCTCCGAGAAGCTGCGGGCCGCCGGGCTGCGCGTCCTGGTCGACGACCGGGCCGGGGTCTCCCCGGGCGTGAAGTTCACGGACGCCGAGCTGATCGGCGTACCGCAGATCCTGGTCGCGGGCCGCCGCTCCGGCGAGGGCGTCCTTGAGCTCAAGGACCGCAAGACGGGCGAGCGCGAGGAGCTGACGGTGGACGAGGCGATCGCCCGCCTGACCGCGAACTGACCCAACTCCCGCCGCGGCGGCCGCCGGTGACCCACCGGTGGCCGCCGCCGCGAAGTCCGGGTGGTGCAGGCCCCCTTGCCCTGGCCAGCCCCGGCCCCCAGGGCACCACCGGTGCCGAAATGTCCCGCTGGGCGGGCCTGATGGAGGGCCGAGGCGCCTGTCACCACCGGACGGCACGGTCCGCGGGGGCTACCCCGTCGTCGACCGCAAGCCCCCACCACCCCGCACAAGGAAACGAGCCCGCAGAGCAGCAGCGGACTGTCCGGTCCTCGCCTTGAGACTGAGGGAAGGCTGAGCGCCCCCGTAGGGGAACCGCCCTACAGCCACCCAGCGAACTCCAGCAGCAACTCGCCGTCCTTCGGCCGCCCCACGCGAAGCGCGCGCACCCCCGACTCCACAGCCCGGAACAACGTCCACCCCCGCAACCGCTCCTGATCCACCTCAAGAGACTCCGCGAGCCGTTTGATCCGCCGCCGGGTGATCGCCGCCCCCGACGGCGAGGCGATCAGATCCTCCACCCGGTCCCGCACCAGCCGCGCCAGATCGAACGCACACTCCCCGACCACCGGATCCGGCCCCACCGCCAGCCACGGCAGCCGCTCCCCGGCCAGCACCTTGCTCTGCCGAAACGTTCCATGCAGCAGCCGTCGCTCCGGCGGGGCGGCCAGCAACTCGTCCCGGGCCACGAGCGCCGCGTCGACCAGCGGTGTCATCTCCGGGTCGGCGGCCCCGCGCATCGCCGTGGCCTGCCGCCCCGTCCGCTCCGCGACCGTCTCGAAGACCGGCCCCTGGGGCGGCTCCACCCAGAGCCGCCGCAGCGTCCCCGCCGCCTCCAGCAGCGCCTTCGCCTCGGGCAGCGACCGCACCGAGACCTCCGGATGCAGCCGCTCCAGCAGCAGCACCCCGCCGGGCGCGTCGGCGTCCAGCAGTTGCACGGCCCCCAGCCCGCCCCAGTGCGCCAGCGCGGCCGCCTCGCTCTCCGGCCGGGCCCGCCGCGGCGCCAGCTTCAGCACCGCAGGTGTCCCGTCCGCCCGCCGCACCAGCAGGACGACGCTGCTGCGCCCGCCCGGCACCTGCACCCGCTCCACGGTCAACTCGCGTAGCGCGACGGCCCGATCCACCACACCCGGCAGCTTTTCCAGCCACTCGTCACCGTCCGGCGCCGCCTCACCGAGCGCCTTCACCAGGCGCCGCGGCGGTTCGAAAGCCATACGCGAGTCGTTCCCTTCCTGCGTCCTGTTCTAGTCGTGCTCTAGGGAGTTGCCGAAGCCGAAGGCGAGGCCGAGCCACCGGCCCGGCCCAGCGGCGCGTCCCGCTCGGCGAGCCCAGGGAAGGCTACGCTCTCCCCGCTCCAGCGCACCGCCCGCACCGCGGCCTCCCGCAGCGCCCCGGCCGCCGACCCGCGCCGCTCGCCGGAGGATGCCCGGACCAGGTCGGAGTACACGGCGGCCACCCGTTCCTCCAGTTCGGCGGCGAGCCGTACGGCCGTCGCCGCATCGGTGACGGCGAACGGCAGCGCGTACGCCGCGCTCGCGGCCAGGGGCACGGCGCCCAGGTCCCGCACCTCGCGGGCCAGCGCGTCCCGGCGGGACCGATGCGCGTCGTACGCGGAGCGGGCCTCGGTCAGCCGCTGCGCGCCGATCCGGCCGCCGACGACGCCGTACCCGTAGACCGCCGCGTGCTCGGCCGCCAGTGCCGCCTGGAGCGCCTTCAGCACCCCGGCTGAGGCCTCGTCGCTCACTTGTCACCCTCCGTCAGCAGGTACGCGTGCCCGGCCCCGGCCGCCGCCACCCCGGCCAGCAGCCGCGCCAGTTCGCCGGGCACGTCCAGCAGTGCTTTGGCCCGCCGGTCGGCCAGGCTGCGCTCGGCGGCGGCCAGTGAGACGAGCGCGGACCTCTCGTCGGCCGGTACCGCAGGGGAGGCCGCCGCGGACGCCGTGGCCGACGGCGAGCCCGTCGTCGTACCGGCCTCGGAGGAGTCCTCGGAAGCACTCTCGGAAGCGCCCTCCGTGAAGGCCGCCGCGTGCGCCGCCACCTGCGCCCGCAGCGGACGCAGCCGCTCCGCGAGCCCGGGGTGGGCGGCGAGGACGGCGTCGTACTGCCGGAGCAGCCCCTGGCTGTCCCGGGCCGCACGCGCGCGTGCCCGCGCGGAGGCCGACGGGCCGCCGCTGCCGGCGGAGTCGGGGCCGGCGGAGCAGCCCGCCAGCAGGGCGGCCGGGGCCGCCGAGACGATCAGGCTCCTTCTGCGTACTCCCCAGGGGGTACGCGACGGCGGGGGGAACGGCACGGCAGACGTCCTCGGGGAGCTGGATACGAAGAAATGCGAAAGGAATTGGGCACGGGTCGGACCCGTCCGTGATCACCGTACCCGCGCACTTGTCCGGAGCCACTCATCGGCACCGTGCGTACCCGGGTGGACGGCAACACACCCCGCGACCGGATACCCTTTGACCAGACACGCGACCCATCCCACAACAGCACACGCGGCCGAGGAGTCACCCGGATGAGCACGACCCAGAGCGAGAGGCTGCGAGAGCTCCTGGAACCGCTCGTCACCTCTCAGGGCCTGGATCTCGAAGAGATCGTTGTGGACTCCGTCGGACGCAAGCGGGTGCTGCGCGTGGTCGTCGACTCCGACACCGGGGCCGACCTGGACCAGATCGCCGATGTGAGCCGTGAGCTCTCGGCGAAGCTCGACGAGAGCGACGCGATGGGCGAGGGCGAGTACACCCTCGAGGTCGGCACCCCGGGCGCTGAGCGCCCCCTCACCGAGCACCGGCACTACGTGCGTGCCGTGGACCGCCTGGTGAAGTTCCAACTGGCCGAGGGCGGGGAACTGGTCGCCAGAATCCTGGGCGTCGACGACGAGGGCGTCGACCTCGAAGTACCCGGTGTGAAGGGCCGCAAGGCCACCAGCCGCAGACTCGGCTTCGCCGAGATCGACAGGGCGCGCGTGCAGGTCGAGTTCAACCGCAAGGACAAGAAGGACATGAAGGAAGAGGAGGAGGCGTAGCCGTGGACATCGACATGAGCGCCCTGCGGGGCTTGGTTCGGGAGAAGGAGATCTCCTTCGACCTGCTGGTCGAGGCGATCGAGTCGGCCCTCCTCATCGCCTACCACCGCACCGAGGGAAGCCGCCGTCACGCGCGCGTGGAGCTCAACCGGGAGACCGGGCATGTGACCGTGTGGGCGAAGGAGGACCCCGAGGACCTGGAGGAGGGGCAGGAGCCGCGCGAGTTCGACGACACCCCCTCGGGCTTCGGGCGGATCGCCGCCACCACCGCCAAGCAGGTGATCCTGCAGCGGCTGCGCGACGCCGAGGACGACGCCACGCTCGGCGAGTACGCCGGCCGCGAGGGCGACATCGTCACCGGTGTGGTCCAGCAGGGCCGCGACCCGAAGAACGTGCTCGTCGACATCGGCAAGCTGGAGGCCATCCTGCCGGTGCAGGAGCAGGTCCCCGGCGAGACCTACCAGCACGGGATGCGGCTGCGCTCGTACGTCGTCCGGGTGGCGAAGGGCGTCCGCGGCCCCTCCGTCACGCTCTCGCGCACACACCCGAACCTCGTGAAGAAACTCTTCGCGCTGGAGGTGCCGGAGATCGCCGACGGGTCCGTCGAGATCGCCGCCATCGCCCGTGAGGCCGGTCACCGGACGAAGATCGCGGTCCGCTCCACCCGTTCGGGCCTGAACGCCAAGGGCGCCTGCATCGGCCCCATGGGAGGCCGCGTCCGCAACGTCATGGGCGAGCTGAACGGCGAGAAGATCGACATCGTCGACTGGTCGGACGACCCGGCCGAGATGGTGGCGAACGCCCTGTCGCCGGCCCGGGTCTCCAAGGTGGAGGTCGTGGACATGGCGGCCCGGTCAGCCCGGGTGACCGTGCCCGACTACCAGCTGTCACTGGCGATCGGCAAAGAGGGACAGAACGCCCGTCTCGCCGCCCGTCTCACCGGCTGGCGGATCGACATCCGGCCGGACATCGAACAAGTGGCCGAATAGATCACTCTCGCCCTCGTCGGGGGTTCGCCCGGGCGAGGGGAATAGTTCCAAGCCGCAGGTGGCTTGGATTACGACAACAGCCGTTCGATCTTTGCCCCGAAGGGGTGAGGTCGGTACGGGGAGGTAGACTTAGCAGTGTCTGGCCGGACGCGCGCCCGCGCATGCCCTGAGCGCACCTGTGTGGGGTGCAGGCAGCGAGCGGCCAAGACCGAACTGCTGCGGATCGTGGCGGTCGAGGATGAATGTGTCCCCGATCCTCGCGGTACGCTGCCGGGCCGGGGTGCGTATGTACACCCCGCCCAGGTCTGTCTGGACCAGGCGGTACGCCGCCGGGCACTCCCACGGGCGCTCCGCGTCCCGGGTCCGCTGGACGTAAAGGCGTTGCGCCACTACGTCGAGCAGTAACACCGTAAGAAGCGTCGCACGGAACGTCCGTGCGGCCCTGGTACCCCGCGAGTTGGAAGTAGGTCGAGATTGCGATGAGCACTCGATGAGCACGCGATGAGTACGCCCATGAAGTAGCGACGGTCCGGACGCACCCGGACCTAAAAGGAGCGAAGTGGCTAAGGTCCGGGTATACGAACTCGCCAAGGAGTTCGGGGTTGAGAGCAAGGTCGTCATGGCCAAGCTCCAGGAACTCGGTGAATTCGTCCGTTCGGCGTCCTCGACGATCGAGGCGCCCGTTGTACGCAAGCTGACTGACGCCTTCCAGGGCGGTGGCAACGGCAAGTCCGCCGGCAAGCCCGCCCCGCGCAAGGCTGCCCCCAGGCCCGCCGCGCCCTCTCCGGCGCAGGCGGCACGTCCGGGTGCCCCGAAGCCGGGCGCCCCGCGTCCGGCCGCCCCGCAGCCGTCGGCCCCGGCACCTGCCGCGGCCTCGGCAGAGCCCACGGCTCCGGCTCCGGTCACCCCCGCGCCGGTCACCCCCGCGCCGGCCGCCTCCGGCCCGCGCCCGGGTCCCAAGCCCGCACCGCGTCCGGCTCCGGCAGCGCCCGAGTTCACGGCTCCGCCGGCGCCTCCGGCCGCCCCGCAGCAGCCGAGCCCGGCCGCCGCACAGGGCCCGCGTCCCGGTGGCGCTCCTCGTCCGGGTCAGGGTGCTCAGCGCCCCGGCGGTCGTCCCGCCCCCGGTCAGGGCCAGGGCCGCCCGGGTCAGGGCGGCCAGCGTCCCGAGCGTGCCCCCCGTCCGGGCGGTGCCCGTCCGGCCGGTCCGCGTCCGGGCAACAACCCCTTCACCTCCGGTGGCTCCACCGGCATGGCCCGCCCGCAGGCCCCACGCCCGCAGGGCGGCGCGCGTCCCGGCCCCGGCGGTCCCGGCGGTGCCCCCCGTCCGCAGGCGCCCGGCGCCCAGGGCGGCGGTCCGCGTCCCCAGGCTTCCGGCGGTTCCCGTCCGAGCCCGTCCGGCATGCCCCGCCCGCAGGGCGGTCCGCGTCCCGGCGGCGGTTCCGCGGGTCCGCGTCCGAACCCCGGCATGATGCCGCAGCGTCCCGCTGCCGGCCCGCGTCCCGGCCCCGGTGGGGGCGGCGGCGGTCGCGGTCCCGGCGGTGCGGGTCGTCCCGGCGGCGGCGCCGGTCGTCCCGGAGGCGGCGGCTTCGCCGGTCGTCCCGGTGGCGGCGGCGGTGGCGCCCGTCCCGGCGGTGGCGGCGGCGGCTTCGCCGGTCGTCCGGCCGGTCCCGGCGGCGGTGGCGGCGGCTTCGGCGGCGGTCCCGGCGGTGGCGGCGGCGGTCGTCCCGGCTTCGGCGGTCGTCCGGGCGGTCCCGGCGGCCGTGGTGGCACGCAGGGCGCCTTCGGCCGTCCCGGCGGTCCGGCGCGCCGTGGTCGCAAGTCGAAGCGGCAGCGTCGCCAGGAGTACGAGGCCATGCAGGCCCCGAGCGTCGGCGGCGTGATGCTGCCGCGCGGCAACGGCGAGACCATCCGTCTCTCCCGCGGCGCGTCGCTCACCGACTTCGCGGAGAAGATCAACGCCAACCCGGCGTCCCTCGTCGCGGTCATGATGAACCTCGGCGAGATGGTCACGGCCACGCAGTCCGTCTCCGACGCGACCCTCGAGGTCCTCGCCGGCGAGATGAACTACACGGTCCAGATCGTCAGCCCCGAGGAGGAGGACCGCGAGCTGCTCGAGTCCTTCGACATCGAGTTCGGTGAGGACGAGGGCGACGAGGAGGACCTGGTGGTCCGTCCGCCGGTCGTCACCGTCATGGGTCACGTCGACCACGGCAAGACCCGACTGCTCGACGCCATCCGCAAGACGAACGTCATCGCGGGCGAGGCCGGCGGCATCACCCAGCACATCGGTGCCTACCAGGTCGCGACCGAGGTCAACGACGAAGAGCGCAAGATCACCTTCATCGACACCCCGGGTCACGAGGCGTTCACCGCCATGCGTGCCCGTGGTGCGAAGTCGACCGACATCGCGATCCTGGTCGTCGCGGCCAACGACGGCGTCATGCCGCAGACGGTCGAGGCGCTCAACCACGCCAAGGCGGCCGACGTCCCGATCGTCGTCGCGGTCAACAAGATCGACGTCGAGGGCGCCGACCCGACCAAGGTGCGCGGTCAGCTGACCGAGTACGGCCTGGTGGCCGAGGAGTACGGCGGCGACACCATGTTCGTCGACATCTCCGCCAAGCAGGGTCTGCACATCGACGCGCTGCTCGAAGCGGTCGTCCTGACCGCCGATGCCTCGCTCGACCTGCGGGCCAACCCGAACCAGGACGCGCAGGGCATCTCGATCGAGTCCCGCCTCGACCGCGGCCGCGGTGCCGTGGCGACGGTCCTCGTCCAGCGAGGCACCCTGCGAGTCGGCGACACGATGGTCGTGGGCGACGCCTACGGTCGCGTCCGCGCCATGCTCGACGACAACGGCAACAACGTCGCCGAGGCCGGACCCGCGACGCCGGTCCAGGTCCTGGGCCTGACCAACGTCCCGGGTGCGGGCGACAACTTCCTGGTGGTCGACGAGGACCGTACGGCCCGTCAGATCGCCGAGAAGCGTGCCGCCCGTGAGCGCAACGCCGCGTTCGCCAAGCGCACGCGCCGCGTCTCCCTCGAGGACCTGGACAAGGTGCTCAAGGCCGGCGAGGTCCAGCAGCTCAACCTCATCATCAAGGGTGACGCTTCTGGTTCCGTCGAGGCTCTCGAGTCCTCCCTGCTCCAGCTGGACGTCGGCGAAGAGGTCGACATCCGGGTCCTGCACCGCGGCGTCGGTGCGGTCACGGAGTCGGACATCGACCTGGCGATGGGCTCGGACGCCATCGTGATCGGCTTCAACGTCCGCGCGGCCGGCCGCGCGGCGCAGATGGCCGAGCGCGAGGGCGTGGACGTCCGCTACTACTCGGTCATCTACCAGGCGATCGAGGAGATCGAGGCGGCCCTCAAGGGCATGCTCAAGCCGGAGTACGAAGAGGTCGAGCTCGGTACGGCGGAGATCCGCGAGGTCTTCAAGTCGTCCAAGCTGGGCAACATCGCGGGTGTTCTCATCCGCTCCGGCGAGGTCAAGCGCAACACCAAGGCGCGCCTGGTCCGCGACGGCAAGGTCATCGCGGAGAACCTCAACATCGATGGTCTGCGTCGCTTCAAGGACGACGTCACCGAGATCCGCGAAGGCTTCGAGGGCGGTATCAACCTCGGAAACTTCAACGACATCAAGATCGACGACGTCATCGCGACGTACGAGATGCGCGAGAAGCCGCGGGTGTAAGACCGACGGTTGGTGCTGGCCGACGGGAGTTCCGCTTCCGTCGGCCAGCGCTTTTGCCGCCCGCCCGGCCACCCGGCTCGGTGGGCTGAGAAGTACTGGCTCGGCCGACAACCGACCCGGGGTCCCGGGCGGGGCCCCGCGGCGTGCGGCGCAGCCCAGGGCGGGGTAAAACCCCGTCGAGCACTCCGCCGGGACGGGGTACCGTCTTCGCAGGAGCCATCGATCCCGTACCGGCGGGTGAACCGGTTACACACATGTATGTGGGGACTCTGTCCTTCGACCTCCTCCTCGGCGACATCCATTCGCTGAAGGAGAAGCGCTCCGTCGTCCGCCCGATCGTCGCCGAACTCCAGCGGAAGTACGCCGTGAGCGCGGCCGAGGTGGACCACCTGGACCTCCATCGCCGGGCCGGTATCGGCCTTGCCATGGTCTCCGGCGACGCCGCGCACCTGACCGACGTACTCGACCGGTGCGAACGGCTGGTCGCCGCCCGCCCCGAGGTGGAGCTGCTGTCCGTCCGACGGCGCTTCCACGGCGACGACGACTAGACCTGAGAACGACAAGAAGAAAGAACGGGAGACGGACCAGTGGCCGACAACGCGCGGGCTAAGAGGCTGGCGGACCTCATCCGAGAGGTGGTGGCCCAGAAGCTGCAGCGCGGGATCAAGGACCCGCGGCTCGGTACCCACGTCACCATCACGGACACCCGGGTCACGGGTGACCTCAGGGAGGCGACCGTCTTCTACACGGTGTACGGCGACGACGAGGAGCGGGCCGCGGCCGCCGCGGGCCTGGAGAGCGCCAAGGGCGTGCTCCGCTCGGCGGTCGGCGCTGCGGCGGGCGTGAAGTTCACGCCGACCCTGACCTTCGTCGCGGACGCCCTCCCGGACACCGCCAAGACCATCGAGGACCTCCTCGACAAGGCACGGCAGTCCGACGCGAAGGTCCGCGAGGTCTCCGCGGGCGCCGCCTTCGCCGGTGAACCGGACCCGTACAGGAAGCCGGGTTCCGAGGACGAGGCCGACGAGACGGACGACGCCACCGAATGACCAGCAAGCCCACCCCGCCCGACGGCCTTGTCATCGTCGACAAGCCGTCGGGCTTCACCTCGCACGACGTCGTCGCCAAGATGCGGGGCATCGCCCGCACCCGGCGCGTCGGGCACGCCGGCACCCTCGACCCCATGGCCACGGGCGTCCTCGTCCTCGGCGTGGAGAGGGCGACCAAGCTCCTCGGGCACCTCGCCCTCACCGAGAAGGAGTACCTGGGGACCGTCCGCCTCGGGCAGAACACGCTCACGGACGACGCCGAGGGCGAGATCACCTCGTCCACCGACGCCTCCAAGGTCACCCGCGAGGCCGTCGACACCGGCATCGCCAAGCTGACCGGCCGCATCATGCAGGTGCCGTCCAAGGTCAGCGCCATCAAGATCGACGGCGTACGGTCGTACAAGCGTGCCCGGGAGGGCGAGGACTTCGAGATCCCGGCCAGGCCGGTGACCGTCTCGTCGTTCACGGTGTACGACGTCCGGGACGCCGTCGCCGAGGACGGCACCCCCGTGCTCGACCTGGTCGTCTCGGTCGTCTGCTCCTCCGGCACCTACATCCGCGCCCTCGCCCGCGACCTGGGCGCCGACCTGGGCGTCGGCGGCCACCTCACCGCACTGCGCCGGACGCGCGTCGGACCGTACAAGCTGGACTCCGCGCGCACCCTCGACCAGCTCCAGCAGGAGCTGACCGTGATGCCGATCGCCGAGGCCGCCGGAGCCGCGTTCCCGCGCTGGGACGTCGACGCCAGGCGGGCGGGCCTGCTCACGAACGGGGTGCGGATCGACATGCCCGAGCAGTACGCCGGCGTCGGTCCTGTCGCCGTGTTCGACCCCGAGGGCCGCTTCCTCGTCCTGGTCGAGGAGCAGAAGGGCAAGGCCAAGAGCCTCGCCGTGTTCGGCTGAACCACCCGGTGTGCCCGTGGAGCGGCGACCACGGGGTCTGACGCCGCCACCGCTCCACGGTCCCCCCTCGGTTCCCCCACCCCTAGGGTGTATCCACCCGTCCCGGGCTATTCACCCGACCGAGCAGGCGCTCGGAGTGAACCGGGGGAGCGGAGGGGGGCGCGTTCGCCACCCGCTCTGTCCCGCTGATCATTTCGCGCCTACCGTCTCAGACAAGGGCACGGGCGGGGAGGTTCGATCATGGCGGGACGGGGCCCGCGGACCGGGAGCGGTCGCCGCACGGCGGACGGCACGCGGGAGGCGCGGCAGGACACCTGGCCGGTGCTCGGCGACCGGCTGGTCCGGGTGCGCGACCTCGCCGGGCGCCCGCGCGGCACCGGCTTCCTCGCCGACCATCACGGCACCCTGGTCACCAGCCATGAGGCCGTCGACGGGCTTGCCCGGATCGTGCTGCACGCCGCCGGTGACCGCACCTGCGTGGTTGACTCGGACGCGGTCACCCCGCTGCCCGCCCACGACCTGGCCCTGATCCGCACGGAGGGCCTCTGCGTGGATCCGCTGCCGATCACGGTACGGGAGCGGATCCCGACCGGAACCTATGTGAGGATCGCCGCCGACCGCTGGCGCGAGGCCCGGGTGCTGGCCGCGACCCAGGTGACGTACACCGCCACCGATCGCTTCCATCTCCTCGACGACGCACTGGAGTTGGCGATCGGCACGGCCGGCCGGGACGCACTGCGGCTGGGCGGCGGGGCGGCCGGGGGACCGGTCCTTGACGCGGAGACCGGCGCGGTCCTCGGCGTCCTGGGCACGGCCCTCCGGTCCGGCCAGCGGGACGTGGGCTTCGCCGTCCCCCTCCACCACCCGGCCAGCGCCCCCTTGGCCGACCTGCTGGCCCGCAACGCCGAGACCGTGCCGGCGTACGGCATCGACCTCAACCTCGCAGGCATCCTGGAACTGACAGCCACATCGGTGGGCCAGGACGGCCCCCCGGGCGCCCTGGCCGGCTACATCGGCCGGACAGGAGCGCCCCATAGGGGCGCGGGGCTGGATCAGACATGCGGCTACCGCCGCGCGGGCGCGACCAGCCCAAACGCACCCGCAGCGCCACTCTCACCCGCCGCGGCACTCTCTGCGGAATCCACCGACCCCGTTCAACCCGTCGAACGCTCGGCAACCTCAAAGGAGCTGTCGTCCTTCGCCGAAGGCACCGGCACCGTCCTGGCCCTCGTCGGCGCCCCCGGCACCGGCCGCACCACCGAACTCGCCGCCCTGGCGCACGAGGCCGCCCGGCGCAGCCTCGGGCCCGGGCAGGGGGAGCTGGACCGGGAGTCGTTCGAGGCGGTGTTCCCCTGGGGTCCCGTCCCGGCCCACCTCGGCGGCGGCTCCGGCTGGGCCTCCGCCGTCCTCACCGAGGGCCTGCTGGTCCCGGCGGGCGGCGGCTACCGCTTCGCCCACGAGGAGCTCGCCGACTGGATCCAGGGCATGCACCTGGACCTGGACGAGGCCCTGCCCGCCCCCGTCCACCGCCCCCGGGCCCCCGAGGGCGCCCACCCCCTGCCCGTCCCGCACCACCGGGTCGGCCCGGTCGTGCAGGCTCTGGTGCTCCTCGACCGCCAGTACGGCCCCGCCCAACTCGCCCCACGGCTGAATGAGCTGGCTCACGCCCTCGACCTCGACCCCGGCTCCTGGTGGGCCGCGCGGCTGCTCACGCAGACCCTGCTCCGGCTGCCCGACGCCACGCCGTACATCGGGGTGCTGCGGCTGCTCGCCGACCGGGTCGTGGGCCGGCAGCGGACCGCTCCCGCCGAGTTCGGGCCGGACTTCTGGACCGCGCTCGCCCTGCCCGACGCCGAACGCTTCGATCTGCTGCGGAGGCTGGTGCGCGCGGACGAGCCGCTGGCGGAGGCCGCGGGCATCGGGCGGTTCGGGGCCCGGCCGACGGCAGAAGAGTCCGAGGGCGCGGTCCCGCGCTACCTGGACGCCGTCGCCCGGCTGCTCGCCGCCGACCCCACCGCCGTACAGCCGTATCTCACCCGGTGGTTCGAGGGCGAGCGGCCGTTGCCCGCGATGCCGCACGCCACCGTGGCGACCGCGGCGCAGGCGCTGCTGCACACCCATCGGCACCGGGCGCTGGACGATCTCACCGAGGTGCTGGTCGATGCCGCGCACCGGCGGGGCGACGAGCTGCTCGCCGTGCTCGCCGAGGACGAGCCGTCCGCGGTGTGCCGGGCCGTCGACCGCTGGGCGCACGACGAGCGCCCGGCCCGCCGGGTGGCCGCCGTTGCCTACGGGCTGCGCGCCGCCCCACACGTCCGCAGCGAGCCCGACCGCGAACTGCTCCGCTACGCCGCGCTCGCCCTGCTCGCCCGCCCCGCCGACTGCACCCTGCACGGCGGCGCCCTCGCCCTGCTGGTCCGGGACCCACGGACCCGGGCCCGCCATCTCCCGCAGGCACTACGGCACTTCGCCACCGGCGACCCGCAGCTCTCGCCCAGCGCCCTGGTCCCCGCCCTGGCCACCCACCCCGACGACGTCCTGGAGGCCTTCCGCGCCCGGCTGCGGGAGCCGGGCGCCGGACAGGTGCTGCGCGCCCTCGCCGACGTCACCACACCGGCCCTCGCCCACCGGGTCACCGAGCTGGTCCTTGAGGCCGTCGATCTGCGGCCGGAGACCGCCGGGCAGGTGGCCGGGTTCGTCGAGCGCCGCCTCGACCACGGTGCCGGGGCCCGTGCCGTCCTGCTGCCGTTGGTCACCGGGCTGCTCGACCACGGCCCCGAGCCGGTGCGGGCGGCCCTGGCGACCGTTCTGGGCTCGGCCGGCACCCCCGCATCGCGGCCGCTGCGCCGGGAAATGCTGGAGTTCCTGCTGGACCATGAACAGGACCCGGGCGTCCTCGACGCGCTGCTGCACGCGGCCGCCGTACAGCGCGAGGACGACGGTGATCAGATGCGTGAGCTGGTCAGGCGCACCGGGCTGATGCTGGTCCGCACCCCGGACGGGGCGACCCGGTTCGACCGCGGACTGGTCGATCTGGGCCGGCACGTGCCCGGATTCGCCGCCCTGATGGCCCGCTGGCTCACGGACACCCCGGAGGAATGGGCCGCGGTGGTGGGGCCGAGCACCCGGCGGATGCTGGGGAACCTGGCCGGTGTCCGGGTGCCCGCGTGAGGCGGTGGGAGCGTGCGCCAGGTCACAGCCACCGTGCCGGTGTGAGACGGGTCCGCCAAACATGGCACCCTTAGACCTGCGTAAGACGGACAACGGACACAGGTTCGAGGAGCGGTCACAGTGCAGCGCTGGCGTGGCTTGGAGGACATCCCCGAGGACTGGGGGCGCAGCGTCGTCACCATCGGTTCTTACGACGGGGTGCACCGCGGTCACCAGCTGATCATCCGGCATGCCGTGGACCGCGCCCGTGAGCTGGGCGTTCCGGCGGTCGTCGTCACCTTCGACCCGCATCCCAGCGAGGTCGTCCGCCCCGGCAGCCACCCGCCGCTGCTCGCCCCGCACCACAGGCGCGCCGAGCTGATGGCGGAGCTGGGCGTGGACGCGGTCCTGATCCTCCCCTTCACCACCGAGTTCTCGAAGCTGTCGCCCGCCGAGTTCGTGGTCAAGGTGCTGGTCGACAGGCTGCACGCCAAGGCCGTCGTCGAGGGCCCCAACTTCCGCTTCGGCCACAAGGCCGCGGGCAACGTCGAGTTCCTCACCGAGCAGGGCAAGGTGTACGACTTCGAGGTCGAGGTCGTCGACCTGTACGTGCGCGGAGAGGCGGGCGGCGGCGAGCCGTTCTCCTCGACCCTGACCCGGCGTCTGGTCGCCGCGGGCGACGTCGCGGGCGCCCGCGAGATCCTGGGCCGCCCGCACCGGGTGGAGGGCGTGGTCGTACGCGGCGCCCAGCGCGGCCGCGAGCTGGGCTTCCCCACCGCCAACGTGGAGACCCTTCCGCACACCGCCATCCCCGCCGACGGCGTGTACGCCGGCTATCTGCACGCCCAGGGCGAGGTGATGCCGGCCGCGATCTCCGTCGGCACCAACCCGCAGTTCGACGGCACCGAACGCACGGTGGAGGCGTACGCCATCGACCGCGTCGGCCTCGACCTGTACGGCCTGCATGTCGCCGTCGACTTCCTGGCCTACGTCCGCGGCCAGGCCAAGTTCGACTCGCTCGACGCGCTGTTGGAGCAGATGGCCGAGGACGTCAAGCGGTGCCGGGAACTGGTGGCGGCCGAGGACGCCTGAGCCGAGGGCTCAGCAACGAGGGTTCAGCAAAGAGACTTCCTATTAATACGCCGAAGGGCGGCCGGTGCGGTGAGGCACCGGCCGCCCTTCGGCGTTGCGGCTACTGCTGCGGGGGCTGGGGCTGCGGCGGTTCCTGGGGGTGGGGCGGCTGCTGCGGGAAGCCGTAGCCGCTTGGCGGCGCCGGGGGAGCGGGGGGCTGGACGCCGGGCTGCGGATAGCCGTAGCCGGGCTGGGGCTGGCCCTGCGGCTGCGGGGGATACGGCTGGCCCGGCGGCTGCGGCGGGTACGGCTGGGCGCCGGGCTGGGGCTGCGGGGGGTACGGCTGCGGCTGCTGCGGGTACGGCTGTCCCGGCGCGTACGGCTGCTGCTGGCCCGGAGCCGGCGGCGGGGCGTACTGCTGGCCCGGCACCGGCTGGCCCGGCATTGGCGGGGCGGCGACCGGCGGCGGGTTGCCGTCGCTGGTCCACAGGCCGTGCATCTGCTGGTGTCGTACGAAGTCCTCGGCGACCATCGCCGCGAGGTTGAAGTACGCCTCGCGCACCTTCGGCCGCATCATGTCGAGGTCGACCTCGGCACCGGCGGACAGATGCTCGTCGAAGGGGACGACCACGACACCCCGGCAGCGCGTCTCGAAGTGCGCCACGATGTCCTCGACCTTGATCATCTTGCCGGTATCGCGCACCCCCGAGATCACGGTGATCGACCTCGAGACGAGATCGGCGTACCCGTGCGCGGACAGCCAGTCCAGCGTCGTACTGGCGCTGCTCGCACCGTCCACCGACGGCGTCGAGATGATGATCAGCTGGTCGGCGAGGTCGAGCACACCGCGCATGGCGCTGTAAAGCAGACCGGTGCCGGAGTCGGTGAGGATGATCGGGTACTGCTTGCCCAGGACGTCGATCGCGCGCCGGTAGTCCTCGTCGTTGAACGTGGTCGAGACGGCCGGGTCGACGTCATTGGCGATGATCTCGAGGCCGGACGCCGCCTGGGACGTGAACCGCCGGATGTCCATGTACGAGTTGAGGTACGGGATCGCCTGGACCAGGTCACGGATGGTGGCGCCGGTCTCGCGGCGCACGCGGCGGCCGAGCGTGCCGGCGTCCGGGTTGGCGTCGATGGCGAGGATCTTGTCCTGCCGTTCGGTGGCGAGGGTCGAGCCGAGCGCGGTGGTCGTGGTGGTCTTGCCGACACCGCCCTTGAGGCTGATCACCGCTATCCGGTAGCAGGACAGCACGGGCGTGCGGATCAGCTCCAGCTTCCGCTGCCGCTCGGCCTCCTCCTTCTTCCCACCGATCTTGAACCGGGAGGACGCGGCGGCGGGCCGGCCGCTCTTCGCCTTCTGCTTCTTGTTGAGCAGCCGGTCGGAGGAGAGCTCCACGGCCGCGGTGTAACCCAGGGGCGCGGCACCGGGGTTGGTCATCTGCCGCTGGTCGTGCTGCATGGGCTGCGGCCAGGCGGCACCGACACGCGGGTCGACCGGGGGCTGGGGGGCCTGCGGTGCCTGCTCAGGGTGCGGGGCCGCGGCGAGCGGCTGGCCGGGCTGGGCGGCGCGCGGGTCCTGGGAGGCTTGCGGCTGTCGGCCGGGCTGCGGGAAGCCGTAGCCGCCGGGCTGGGCCGGTGGCGTCGGGGGCGTCGGGGGCTGCGCGGCCGGCTGCGGGAAGCCGTAACCGCCTGGCGCGGGCGCCTGGGGTACGGGGTCGCCGGGATAGCCGTAACCGCCCTGTGCGTCGGGGGCGGCGGGCTGCGGCTGTGCGGCCGGGGGCTGGGCGCCGGGCTGGGGGAAGCCGTAACCGCCCGGTGCCGGCGGCGGCGCGGGGGTGCCCGGCTGCGGGGCCGGGGGCTGGTTCCACGCGGCGGGCGCGGGCTGCGGTGCCTGCGGCTGGAACGCGGGCTGCTGCCCGGGCACGCCCGCGGGACCCTGCGTGGGCCTCGGCTGGGGCTGCGGCTGACCGGGCGCCGGCTCCGACGGCGTCTGCTGGGCCGGCCACTGGGCGGCGGGTGCGGGGGCCGCGGGCTGATAGGACGGCGGCAACGGCGGCACCACGGCCGGCGGCGTCGGCGGGGGAGCCCAGGCGGTGGGCACGGCGGCCTCGGGAGCCGGGGGCGCGTCCTGCGGCGCGGGAGCGGCCGCTACGGCGTCCTGGGGCGCGGGGGGCGTGTCCTCGGGCTCGGCGGTGTCCTCGGCGGCTCCGGCGTCGGCGACTTCGTCGGCCGCGGAGCGCGTCTCGTCGTCGGCGCCGTCACTCTCGCCATCGTCGTCGGGGGTGGCGACCGCGTCCTGGGGCTCGTCCTCCTCGGCGTCTTCCTCGGAGGGTGCGTCCGTCTCGGCCGTACCGCTGGAATCGGCTTCGTCGAGAGGCGCCTCGTCCTCGGCACCGATCACGTCGATGCCGGCGCGCTGCGAGTCGTCCGCGTCCTCGATCTCGGGGTCGTCGGAGTCGTCGGAGTCGACCGGCAGCGCGACGTCGTCGGCTGCCGCGTGCTCCTCTTCTTCGGCTTCGTTCTCGGCGAGACTCGGCTCAGCGGCCGCGCTCCTGAGGGCGGCCGCCTGCTCGGCGACCTCCGCAATGTCACGCTTCAGCGCGACGGCGGAGAACCGCATCGTCGCCCCGCTCTCCAGGTCGCCGTTCCTCGGCTCGGGCTCCGGCGCCGGTTCTTCGGCGGCAGGCCGCTGCGGTTCGAAACCGACCGGCAACTTCGGCACGGCGGCCGCCCCGTCTGCGGGCGGTGCGGCCAGGGTGAACGGCACGGCGGGCCTAGCGGTCGGCTCAGGCGGAGCGGCCGGCGTCCCCGCGTCCGCGCTCGGGGCCGGCGGCGTGAACGGCGCCCCCGGCGTGGCAGTGGCCGGCGGGGTGAACGGCGCACCCGGAGTCGAGACGGGCGGTGGGGTGAACGGCGCCCCCGGCGTTGACGTCGGCGCGGGAGTGAACGGAGCGCCGGGCGTTGACGTGGGCGGCGGGGTGAAGGGCGCCCCAGGCTTCGCGGCAGGCGCGGACGCGGACGGAGCACCCGGCGCCGAAGCAGGCGGTGGCGTGAAGGGCGCTCCCGGCGTGGCGGTGGGTGGCGGCGTGAACGGCGCACCCGGAGTCGAGGTGGGTGGCGGCGTGAACGGCGCACCCGGTGCCGGCGAAGTCCCCGGCGCGTGCGGCGGAGGCGGCGGCGCGAACGGTGCCCCGGGCCTGGCCGTTTGGCCCCCCTGCTGGGCATGCGGAGGGGGAGTCAGCCCGGGGATCGGCGCCCCCGGCGGGAATGGTGAACGGGGCTGCGCGGCAGGCGTCGTACCGGAGCCGGAGCCGGAGCCGGAGCCCGGAGCCCCCGCTCCGCCCGCCGTGCCGGACTGGCCACCGGACCCCGAAGCACCCGCCCCCGGACCCGCACCCGCCCCCGGCCCGCCGGAACCGTCGGCGCCTCCCGGGCCGCCCGCCGCGTTCTGCGTGTACCAGGCGGGCGGCGCGTAGTCGATGGTGAACTCGCCCGTCATCTCATTGAGGGACTCCGCGTCGGGCTGGTCATCGCCGGGTGTGGCCCAGCCCCCGCGGATCCCGTCCCGATCGCTGCTCACAGTTCCTCCTGGTGTGGTCGAGCACCCTCATGCCGTGCCGGCGCGACGACCATGTCGTGTCGTTCTCAGCATCCGTATTCGTTTGAGGTAGTCCGATCCACCGGCTCTCCCCCTCGGGACGCCGACGCCTTGTTCACGGTCCGACGTCGCGCCTCCCCCTCCCAGCCTAATCACCAGGAGCCAGACCTAGGCAGGCCCGTCCGTCTCAATGCGGACGTCCGTCTGGTCACACCCTGCCCGGAACTGCTGTGCAGAGCTTCCGTATTGCCTAACAATCGATGAACAAAACGGGCAAGACCCGTCAGTTCGGGCACCAGTTGACCGCTCTGGAACCGTGCCTCGTGTTCATGATCCCCCGGCGGCGGAGGGGACAGGTGAGCGTGTGTTCGCGTGACCACAGAGGAACTGGCCCTGGAAACCTGCACATTGCGCCCGGATGCAACGGGGGACGGGCGAGTACGAGGTGAGCACGGCAAACGCCGCAGCCTTCCCGCGAGTTCTGCCGTACGCGCAACGCGAAGCGGAGAAGACATCTGGGCCGCCGGCAAGGCCGTGGCCAAGGGCATCGGCACCAGGATCGTGGGCGTCAAGACAGAACCCGGCGTCGACGACACGGCCTGGACCCTCCCACCGGACGGTCACCTCTGCGCCACCAGCGGCCACGTCACCGTCGACGGCCGCACCGCGGTCGCGGTGCAGCCGAGCAAGCGCGAGGGCACCAAGGACGCCGGCATCTGTGACGAGGTCGTCTTCGTCGACCTGAACACCGGCAAGAAGCTGTGGACCGCCCAGAGAGCTGAGCCCGGTTGTGGGGCGGCACGCGCGCGCCGCCCCACAACCGGGCCGCCGGTCACTGGGCGGCCAGGCCGCCGTTGCGCTCGTTCGGCTCCAGGTCGAACTCACCGTCCCGCGCGCCCAGCACGAAGGCACGCCACTCGGCCTCCGTGTACCGCAGCACGGTGTCCGGGTCGAGCGACGACCGCATGGCCACCGCACCCTCGGGCAGGTAGGCGATCTCGACCCGCTCCTCGTCCTGCTCGGTGCCGGGCGCGCAGTGCCACTCGACGCCCGAGATGTCGAGCGCGTAGAGCTCGTCCCGTTCCCGCTCCTTGCGCGCCTTCATCTCCTCAGCCGTCTCGCTCATCCCGCGGCGACCCCTTCCCGATGACGTACGTACGCTGTGACCGCCACACTACTGGCGGTCGTGCTGCCTTTGGCCGTCTCGTCGTTCCTGCTGCATCACCAGGACAGAGCCGCCCATCGGCACTGGTACCCTGGACGACGGCCGTTTGTGTACGCACCCCCGGAGTCCCCCGTGGACCCTGGAGGCAGCGCCCAGCGGATCTCCGCCTCCCGAGTTGTGGAAGCTCCCCCGCGATGAAGACCGGGGGCACTCGGCGGGCACTCACAGACTATGAGGAGTACGCGTGTCGCTCGACGCCGCAGTGAAGAAGCAGATCATCTCCGAGTTCGGTACCAAGGAGGGTGACACCGGCTCCCCCGAGGTCCAGGTCGCTCTGCTCTCCCGTCGGATCTCCGACCTGACGGAGCACCTCAAGACCCACAAGCACGACCACCACTCCCGTCGTGGTCTGCTGATCCTGGTCGGTCAGCGCCGTCGCCTCCTGCAGTACCTGGCGAAGAAGGACATCCAGCGCTTCCGTGCGCTGGTCGACCGCCTGGGCATCCGCCGCGGTGCGGCGGGCGCCAAGTAGGACGCCGTGGAGGGAGCGGTTCCCGGAGAGACCCGGGGCCGCTCCCTTTGCCGTACGTGCGGAAACGTGCGGAGTGTCACTCACGCTTTGTAGTGTGGTAGCACAACGCACTACGCACGACACAGAAAGACGTACGTCCGAGAACCACGGCGTACGACACAGAACGAGGAGAAGCGCACCTAAGCCGCCGCCGGTCCTCGGTAGTGGCCCCCGGGGGGAAGCGAGCCCCGGGTGCTTCGATCGAAGACCGGCCCGCACAGCACGGCGCGCTTCTCCGTAACCGTCCCCCCGCCACACGGGCTGCGAGGGACGAAAGACGACAAGTAACGGAGAAAACGCTAGTGGAGAACGAGACCCACTACGCCGAGGCCGTCATCGACAACGGCACCTTCGGCACCCGCACCATCCGCTTCGAGACGGGCCGCCTGGCCAAGCAGGCCGCCGGCTCCGCCGTGGCGTACCTGGACGACGACACCATGGTGCTGTCGGCCACCACCGCCTCCAAGAACCCCAAGGACCAGCTCGACTTCTTCCCCCTCACGGTGGACGTCGAGGAGCGGATGTACGCCGCCGGCAAGATCCCCGGCAGCTTCTTCCGCCGTGAGGGCCGTCCCTCCGAGGACGCGATCCTCACCTGCCGACTGATCGACCGCCCGCTGCGCCCGTCCTTCAAGAAGGGCCTGCGCAACGAGATCCAGGTCGTCGCCACCATCATGGCGCTCAACCCCGACCACCTGTACGACGTCGTCGCGATCAACGCCGCGTCCGCGTCCACCCAGCTGGCCGGTCTGCCCTTCTCCGGCCCGATCGGCGGCGTCCGCGTCGCACTGATCAACGGCCAGTGGGTGGCCTTCCCGACGCACTCCGAGCTCGAGGACGCCGTCTTCGACATGGTCGTCGCGGGCCGCGCCCTGGAGGACGGCGACGTCGCGATCATGATGGTCGAGGCCGAGGCCACCGACAAGACCATCCAGCTGGTCAAGGGCGGCGCCGAGGCGCCGACCGAGGAGGTCGTCGCCTCCGGTCTGGAGGCCGCGAAGCCCTTCATCAAGGTCCTGTGCAAGGCTCAGGCCGACCTCGCCGCGAAGGCCGCCAAGCCGACCGGCGAGTTCCCGATCTTCCTCGACTACCAGGACGACATCCTGGAGGCGCTGGCCGCCGCCGTCCGCCCGGAGCTCGCCTCCGCGCTGACGATCGCCGGCAAGCAGGAGCGCGAGGCCGAGCTGGACCGCGTCAAGGGTCTGGCCGCCGAGAAGCTCCTCCCGGAGTTCGAGGGCCGCGAGAAGGAGATCTCCGCCGCGTACCGTTCGCTGACCAAGCAGCTGGTCCGTGAGCGCGTCATCAAGGAGAAGAAGCGCATCGACGGCCGCGGTGTCACCGACATCCGCACCCTGGCCGCCGAGGTCGAGGCCATCCCGCGCGTGCACGGCTCGGCGCTCTTCGAGCGTGGCGAGACCCAGATCCTGGGCGTCACCACCCTCAACATGCTCCGTATGGAGCAGCAGCTGGACACCCTTTCCCCGGTGACCCGCAAGCGCTACATGCACAACTACAACTTCCCGCCGTACTCCACCGGCGAGACCGGCCGTGTCGGCTCCCCGAAGCGGCGCGAGATCGGCCACGGCGCCCTCGCCGAGCGCGCCCTGGTCCCGGTCCTGCCGACCCGCGAGGAGTTCCCCTACGCGATCCGCCAGGTGTCCGAGGCCCTCAGCTCCAACGGCTCGACGTCCATGGGTTCCGTCTGCGCCTCCACCATGTCGCTGCTGAACGCCGGTGTGCCGCTCAAGGCCCCCGTCGCCGGTATCGCCATGGGCCTGATCTCGCAGGAGATCGAGGGCGAGACGCACTACGTCACCCTCACCGACATCCTCGGTGCCGAGGACGCCTTCGGCGACATGGACTTCAAGGTCGCCGGCACCAAGGAGTTCGTGACCGCCCTCCAGCTCGACACCAAGCTGAACGGCATCCCGGCCTCCGTCCTGGCCGCCGCCCTCAAGCAGGCCCGGGACGCCCGCCTCCACATCCTCGACGTGATGATGGAAGCGATCGACAAGCCGGACGAGATGTCCCCGAACGCGCCGCGGATCATCACCGTGAAGATCCCGGTCGACAAGATCGGCGAGGTCATCGGCCCCAAGGGCAAGATGATCAACCAGATCCAGGAGGACACCGGCGCCGAGATCACCATCGAGGACGACGGCACGATCTACATCGGTGCCTCCGACGGCCCGGCCGCCGAGGCCGCCCGCGCCACGATCAACAGCATCGCCAACCCGACGATGCCCGAGGTCGGCGAGCGCTACCTGGGTACGGTCGTGAAGACGACCACCTTCGGTGCCTTCATCTCCCTGCTGCCCGGCAAGGACGGTCTGCTGCACATCTCGCAGATCCGCAAGCTGGCCGGCGGCAAGCGCGTGGAGAACGTCGAGGACGTCCTCGGCGTGGGCCACAAGGTCCAGGTCGAGATCGCCGAGATCGACTCCCGCGGCAAGCTCTCCCTGATCCCCGTGATCGAGGGCGAGGCTGACGACTCCGCCGCAGGCTCCGACGAGGACGCAAAGGACGACACCGACAAGTGACGTCGAGCAGCTCCACGACGACGGCCCGCACCTCTTCGGAGGCGCGGGCCGTCGCCCGTACCCAAACCCTGATCAAGGGCCAGAACGGCATCGGCACGGTCCGCAAGACCACCCTCCCCGGCGGCCTGCGCATCGTCACCGAGACGTTGCCCTCCGTGCGCTCCGCGACCTTCGGCATCTGGGCCCACGTCGGCTCCCGCGACGAGACCCCGTCCCTGAACGGCGCCACGCACTATCTGGAGCACCTCCTCTTCAAGGGCACCACGCGCCGCTCCGCCCTGGACATCTCCTCCGCCATCGACGCGGTCGGCGGCGAGATGAACGCGTTCACGGCGAAGGAGTACACGTGCTACTACGCGCGCGTGCTCGACACCGACCTGCCGCTCGCCATTGACGTCGTCTGCGACATGCTGACCGGCTCGCTCATCCTCGAAGAGGACGTCAACGTCGAGCGGGGCGCGATCCTCGAAGAGATCGCCATGACCGAGGACGACCCGGGCGACTGCGTGCACGACCTGTTCGCACACACCATGTTCGGCGACAACGCCCTCGGCCGTCCCGTCCTCGGCACGGTCGACACGGTCAACGCCCTCACCGCAGACCGCATCCGCCGCTTCTACAAGAAGCACTACGACCCCACCCACCTGGTGGTCGCGGCCGCCGGCAACATCGACCACAACAAGGTCGTACGACAGGTCCGCGCGGCCTTCGACAAGGCCGGCGCCTTCAGGACCGCCGAGGCGGCCCCCATCGGCCCGCGCGACGGCAGCCGCAGCATCCGCACCGCCGGACGCGTCGAACTCCTCGGCCGCAAGACCGAACAGGCACACGTCGTCCTCGGCATGCCCGGCCTGGCCCGCACCGACGACCGCCGCTGGGCCCTCGGTGTACTCAACACCGCCCTCGGCGGGGGCATGTCCTCCCGGCTCTTCCAGGAGGTCCGCGAGAAGCGCGGCCTGGCCTACAGCGTGTACTCCTACACCTCGGGCTTCGCCGACTGCGGCCTGTTCGGCCTGTACGCCGGCTGCCGGCCCTCGCAGGTCCACGACGTCCTCAAGATCTGCCGGGACGAACTGGACCAGGTTGCCGAGCACGGCCTGCCCGACGAGGAGATCGGCCGTGCCATCGGCCAGCTCCAGGGCTCCACGGTGCTCGGCCTGGAGGACACCGGTGCGCTGATGAACCGTATCGGCAAGAGCGAGCTGTGCTGGGGCGAGCAGATGTCCGTCGACGACATGCTGGCCCGGATAGCCGCGGTGACCCCGGACGACGTCCGCTCCGTCGCCCGCGACATCCTGGGACAGCGCCCGTCGCTGTCGGTCATCGGCCCGCTCAAGGACAAACAGGCCGCACGCCTGCACGACGCCGTCGCCTGACACACCACCGGTAAGGAACGAAGATGAGCAAGCTGCGCGTGGCGGTCCTCGGGGCCAAGGGCCGTATCGGGTCCGAGGCGGTCAGGGCGGTCAAGGCCGCCGAGGACATGGAGCTGGTCGCCGCCCTCGGCCGGGGCGACAAGCTGGAGGCGCTGGCCGAGTCCGGTGCCCAGGTCGCGGTCGAACTGACCACCCCCGCCTCGGTGATGGGCAACCTCGACTTCTGCGTGCGCCACGGCATCCACGCCGTCGTCGGCACCACGGGCTGGACCGACGAGCGCCTCACGCAGCTCAAGGGCTGGCTGGACCAGTCCCCGGAGACCGGCGTCCTCATCGCCCCGAACTTCTCCATCGGCGCCGTGCTGACGATGAAGTTCGCCCAGATCGCAGCGCCCTACTTCGAGTCGGTGGAGGTCGTCGAACTCCACCACCCGAACAAGGTCGACGCCCCCTCCGGCACCGCCACCCGCACCGCCCAGCTCATCGCCGAGGCCCGCCGCTCGGCAGGCATCGCCCCGGCCCCGGACGCCACGGTGACGGCGCTGGACGGCGCGCGCGGCGCCGACGTCGACGGGATCCCCGTCCACGCCGTCCGCCTGCGCGGTCTCCTGGCCCACCAGGAGGTCCTGCTGGGCGGCGAGGGCGAGACCCTCACCATCCGCCACGACTCCCTCCACCACAGCAGCTTCATGCCGGGCATCCTGCTCGGCGCCCGCCGCGTGGTCACCACTCCGGGCCTGACCTTCGGCCTGGAAAACTTCCTGGACCTGGGCTGATACGAGACCTCTGACATGCGCGCGAAGCTCTCCTACGCCCTGACGGCCGCCGTCCTGGTCTTCTACTTCGTCCTGGTCGGCAGCCGGGGCGTGATGCTCATCCAGACCGGCACGGCCCTCACCGTCACCTTCGGGGTGGCGGTGCTGATCCTGCCAGTCATCGGCCTGTGGTTCCTGTGGAAGAACACCCAGTTCGTCCGCAAGGCCAACGCCCTCGCCGCCGAACTCGACGCCGAGGGCGGCCTGCCCGTGGACGAACTGAAGCGCACACCCGGCGGCCGCATCGACCGGGACTCCGCCGACGAGGTCTTTGCCAAGCGCAAGGCCGAGACCGAGACCGCTCCCGAGGACTGGCGCAGTTGGTTCCGGCTGGCCGTCGCCTACCACGACGCCCGCGACACCCCGCGCGCACGCAAGGCGATGCAGCGCGCCATCGCCCTGCACGACGGCAGGCCGGTGGAGGCCTGAGCGGTGCCCCGCATACGCAGCAGGGGCAGGCCCGCGTCGTGCGGGCCTGCCCCTGCTGCGTGTCGCTGGACGTGTCTCAGCCGCGCCGGTACTCCGCCGCCCACGCCTCCACCGCGTCCGCCGCATGGTCGAAGGCCGACCCCCGGCCCAGGAAGTCCATCCCGTGCGTGGTCAGCAGCGGCTCCGTGTCCTCCGGCGACCGGTCCTTGCGTACGAGTGTCAGTGCCTGCCCCTGCACCGTGCGCGGCAGCCCCAGCCAGCGGACCGGCTGCTGCGCCGTGCGCACCGAGACGACCCGATTCCAGGGCACTGTCCGCGTGTACAGCAGACCGACCTGGCGCACTCCGCGCGCGCTCACCCACACACCCATGCGCAGTATCCGCAGCGCGGCGGCGATGATCAGCAGCGCGACGCCGAGGACCGCCCCGGCGGAGGACAGCGAGCCGGTCAGGGCCAGCGCGACCGCCGCGAACAGCACGAACGAGGCGAGCAGCAGCCACAGGGCGGCGCCGCCCACACGCCACGGCCCGGGCCGGTAGGGGCGCCGCCAGCGGTCCCGGTCGTCGTACGGCAGGGGGTCGTCGAGTGCCGCGTCGTAGGCGCGGTCGGCCGTCAGGAAGGGCAGGGGCACGGCTGGTCCTCACTCAATCCATGCATGGGCTGTGCCCGGTGAGGCTATCCGCCCGTGTCCCCGCTCACCACTCACGGGGGGCCGGAAGAGTCAGTGCCCCTGAGAGGCCTGCGACTGCTGGGTCTGCGTGTTGGACGGCGTGGACAGCGCCGGCATGCCCAGGACCAGGGAGCCCACCACGCCCGCCACGATGGTGAGCCCGAGCAGCCATCGCCCGGCTATCTGACTCACGGACGGCCGCTGACGGGGCGGGGGAGTGACATTGCTGCGGAAACTGTCGGCTTCGGCGAGGAAGGCGAACGGCACGGGTTCGCGCCGACGGAACATCGAGGCGTCTCCTCTCGGGAACTGAGGGGGGCAGCGATCGAACGAATCGCTCTCACCAACACAGACGAGCGAACGATGCGAAAGGTGCCCGGTTGCCCCGAATTCACAGGACTTCACCGAAGTTGGCCGAGGATGTCGCGCCCCGGCACCGAACGCCCCGATGTCGGTGCCGGGCCGTAGAGTGGGCGCCGCCCGAGAGAAGTGATGGAAGGACCCTCCGAGCCGTGACCGACACCCCCGCCGACGACCCCAAGCCCAGTTTCCGGAGCGATGTCACCGTCGAGCTGGTCAAGCACAGCGCGGCCGACTCCGACGTGCTGTGGGCCGCCCGAGTCTCGACCGCCGGCGAGCAGTCCCTGGACGAGCTGAAGAAGGACCCGGAGCGCTCCAAGGGCCTGATCAACTACCTGATGCGGGACCGGCACGGCAGCCCCTTCGAGCACAACTCGATGACGTTCTTCATCAGCGCCCCGATCTTCGTCTTCCGCGAGTTCATGCGCCACCGCGTCGGATGGTGCCTGCCGGGGGACACCATGATCCGTGTCGGCACCAGCAAGAACGGCAAAGCCAAACGCATCGCGGACGTCTATCGCGACTGGAAGATCGGTGTGCCCGATTCCATGGGGCGTACGCGCAGGCTGAAGTCCTGCGAGAACCTCCTCGCCGACACCATCAACCTGGAGACCGGGTTGGCGGAGAAGGCGCCCGTGGTTGACGTTTTCGAGTCTGGCGTGAAACCGGTCCTCAAGGTGTCGACAACGAACGGCAAGGCTCTGCGGTGCACCGCGGACCACCGTGTCTGGACGCCCGATGGCTGGGTTCGCGCCGGCGACCTGCGCGTCGGTGACCGGGTCGGGCGGCTGGGCCGCGGGGGGGTCGGAGAGCAGGTGGGCATCCCGAAGCGCCTGCGTGAGGGCATTCAGATCTGGACCACCGAGCAGCGAGCCAAGCTCGTCGCGCCTATGGACCTCTGCTACATCTGCGACGAGAAGTTCGAGGCCAAGGACCTGGAGCTGGATCACGTCGTCCCGGTGGATGCCGATCTGGCCAAGGCACTCGACGTCTCGAACCTGCGACCGGCCTGCAAATCGTGTCACCAGCGGAAGACCCACAGCGAAGGCGTGCCGATCGGAGCGCGCCGCCGCGCCCTTCAGAACGGTGTGCGCTGGGAGGGCGTCCTCTCCGTCGTCCCCGACGGGGAGGAGATGACCTACGACATCTCGATGCCGCCGCCGCACCACAACTTCATCGCGGACGGTTTTGTCGTACACAATTCGTACAACGAGGAGTCCGGACGCTACCGCGAGCTCCAACCGGTCTTCTACGTTCCCGGCGAGGACCGCAAGCTGATTCAGCAGGGACGCCCCGGCAGGTACGAGTTTGTCCATGGCACTGCCGAACAGCACGGGGCCGTCGCCGCCGCGATGGAGGAGTCCTACCGGCAGTCCTACGCCGCGTACCAGGAGATGCTGGCGGCCGGTATCGCCCGCGAGGTTGCCCGCGCCACCCTGCCCGTCGGCCTCTTCTCCTCGATGTACGCCACCTGCAACGCCCGCTCCCTGATGCACTTCCTCGGCCTGCGCACCCAGCACGAGCTGGCCAAGGTGCCGTCCTTCCCGCAGCGGGAGATCGAGATGGTCGGCGAGAAGATGGAGGCGGAGTGGGCCAGGCTCATGCCGCTCACCTACGCCGCCTTCAACGCCAACGGCCGCGTCGCGCCGTAACCCGGCCGACCTGTCGTGCGTGTTGTCGCGCGTCTTGTCGTGCTCGGCACAGATGTACGGATCAGCCTCGCGAGGTGTCCGTATTGCGGCATTTAGTGAAGTTCATCTAGCCTGATCAAACGGACCCGGCACTGCTTGAACCCCCGAGCAGGCAGTGCCGGGCTCCGCATTTGTCCGGACTTTCCCCGCCCCCCAAGGGCAGACCGTGCCGTGAGCACCGAGTAGCGTGTAACCCATGGCTCCGACCTCCACTCCGCAGACCCCCTTCGGGCGGGTCCTCACCGCCATGGTCACGCCCTTCACGGCGGACGGCGCACTCGACCTCGACGGCGCGCAGCGGCTCGCCGGCCACCTGGTGGACGCAGGCAACGACGGCCTGATCATCAATGGCACCACCGGCGAGTCCCCCACCACCAGCGATGCGGAGAAATCGGATCTCGTGCGAGCCGTGGTGGAGGCGGTCGGCGACCGCGCCCACGTCGTGGCCGGGGTCGGCACCAACGACACCCACCACAGCATCGAACTGGCCCGCCAGGCCGAGCGCGACGGCGCCCACGGCCTGCTGGTCGTCACGCCGTACTACAACAAGCCGCCGCAGGAGGGCCTGTACCGGCACTTCACGACCGTCGCCGACGCCACCGGGCTGCCTGTCATGCTCTACGACATCCCCGGCCGCAGCGGCGTCCCGATCAACACCGAGACGTTCGTCCGCCTGGCCGAGCACCCGAGGATCGTCGCCAACAAGGACGCCAAGGGCGACCTCGGCCGCGCGAGCTGGGCCATCGCCCAGTCCGGCCTCGCCTGGTACTCCGGCGACGACATGCTGAACCTGCCGCTGCTCTCCGTGGGCGCCGTCGGCTTCGTCTCGGTCGTCGGCCATGTGGTCACCCCGGACCTCAGGACCCTCGTCGAGGCCTTCACCTCCGGCGACGTGCAGAAGGCCGCGGAGATCCACCAGAAGCTGCTCCCGGTCTACACCGGCGTGTTCCGCACCCAGGGCGTCATGACGACCAAGGCCGCGCTGGCCCTCCAAGGGCTGCCCGCCGGGCCCCTGCGCGCCCCCATGGTCGAATGTTCGGCCGAGGAGATCGCCCAGCTCAAGATCGATCTTGGTGCCGGCGGGGTACAGCTCTGACAACAGACTTCGCGCGGACGTCCGCGTAGCAAGGCTTAACAACTGAATAAGGCGGGACACCGGTGCCCGCATCCCACAACGACAACTGCTTATGCACGAACGTCACGCACGCCACGTGCCCGACCGGTACGTGGCGTGCGTGGTGAGGAGAGTCTTTTGAGTCATCCGCATCCTGAACTCGGCCCGCCGCCCCAGCTCCCCGAAGGCGCCCTCCGCGTCACCCCGCTCGGCGGGCTCGGCGAGATCGGCCGAAACATGACCGTCTTCGAGTACGGCGGCCGTCTGCTGATCGTCGACTGCGGCGTGCTCTTCCCCGAGGAGGAGCAGCCCGGAATCGACCTGATCCTCCCGGACTTCACGTCCGTCCGGGACCGTCTCGACGACATCGAGGGCATCGTCCTCACCCACGGCCATGAAGACCACATCGGCGCCGTCCCCTTCCTGCTCCGCGAGAAGCCGGACATCCCGCTCATCGGCTCCAAGCTGACCCTCGCCCTCATCGAGGCGAAGCTCCAGGAGCACCGCATCCGCCCGTACACCCTGGAAGTGGCGGAGGGCCAGCGCGAGCGCATCGGCCCCTTCGACTGCGAGTTCATCGCCGTCAACCACTCCATCCCGGACGCGCTGGCCGTGGCCATCCGCACCCCGGCCGGCATGGTGGTGCACACCGGCGACTTCAAGATGGACCAGCTCCCGCTGGACAACCGTCTGACGGATCTCCACGCGTTCGCACGGCTGAGCGAGGAGGGAATCGACCTTCTCCTCAGTGACTCCACCAACGCCGAGGTCCCCGGCTTCACCCCGCACGAGCGGGACATCTCCAGCGTCCTGCGCCAGGTCTTCGGCGGCGCCCGCAAGCGGATCATCGTGGCGAGCTTCGCCAGCCATGTCCACCGCATCCAGCAGATCCTGGACGCGGCCCACGAGTCCGGCCGCCGGGTCGCCTTCGTCGGCCGCTCCATGGTCCGCAACATGGGCATCGCGCGGGACCTGGGCTATCTCAAGGTCCCGCCGGGTCTCGTCGTCGACGTCAAGACCCTCGACGACCTCCCGGACAGCCAGGTGGTCCTGGTCTGCACGGGCTCCCAGGGCGAACCGATGGCCGCCCTGTCCCGGATGGCCAACCGCGACCACCAGATCCGGATCGTCGACGGCGACACGGTCATCCTGGCGTCCTCCCTGATCCCCGGAAACGAGAACGCGGTCTACCGCGTCATCAACGGCTTGACCCGCTGGGGCGCCAACGTCATCCACAAGGGCAACGCCAAGGTGCATGTTTCCGGCCATGCCTCCGCCGGCGAACTGCTGTACTTCTACAACATCTGCCGGCCGAAGAACCTGATGCCGGTCCACGGCGAATGGCGCCATCTGCGCGCCAACGCCGAACTCGGCGCCTTGACGGGCATCCCGCACGACCGCATCGTCATCGCTGAGGACGGTGTGGTCGTCGACCTGGTCGAAGGCAAGGCCAAGATCTCCGGCAAGGTGCAGGCGGGCTATGTGTACGTCGACGGTCTCTCCGTCGGCGACGTCGGCGAGCCGGCCCTGAAGGACCGCAAGATCCTCGGCGACGAGGGCATCATCTCGGTCTTCGTCGTGGTCGACGCCTCCACCGGCAAGATCACGGGCGGCCCGTATGTCCAGGCCCGCGGCTCCGGCATCGACGACTCGGCGTTCGCGGACGTCGTCCCGAAGATCTCGGAGGTCCTGGAACGCTCGGCCCAGGACGGGGTCGTGGAGCCTCACCAGCTGCAGCAACTCATCCGCCGGACCCTCGGCAAGTGGGTCTCGGACACGTATCGCCGCAGGCCGATGATCCTCCCGGTCGTCGTGGAGGTCTGACCCCAGTACGACGCCGTGAACGGCCCCTCGTACGTCTGAACCTGGAGCGGGCCGCCTCGATTTGCATCGAGGCGGCCCGCTCCAGTAGGTTTACGGCTCCGCCCAGCCGGGAACCCCAGTGCTTCATCGACTGGATCCGGTTGCCCCGGACCGGGTGGAAATTCCGACTCAGAACTTCTGATAAAGTCGGAATCGCCGGAAAGGGAAACGCGAGAGCGTGAACCTGGAAGGCGCCGAGGAAATCGGATCGGAAAACGGTCTGATAGAGTCGGAAACGCAAGACCGAAGGGAAGCCCGGAGGAAAGCCCGAGAGGGTGAGTACAAAGGAAGCGTCCGTTCCTTGAGAACTCAACAGCGTGCCAAAAGTCAACGCCAG
>NZ_JBEXWP010000041.1:0-62483 GCF_040629895.1 Streptomyces sp. NPDC005866 | reverse complement strand
GGGCAACCGCTTGGAAGCCATACCCGGTGTCTCTGGGTCTCTGGACCTTACGACGGCCCGTCCAACCCACGAACAAGGTAGGACCGCTTGGGCAGGACCACGAAACCCTTCTGGTTGTCGCTGCGCTTGACGACCTGCAGGACCAGCACGAGTACGGCCAGGCAGTGCTCGACGAGGCTGCCGGTGTAGCCACCGTCGGCCCAGACCAGGGTCAGCCGGTGATGCGCCCCGGCCACCTGCCTTAGCAGGACCCGGGCGGCGGCGCGGTCGCCGACATCCGCGGCGGTGACCATCACGCCCAGCAGCAGGCCGAGCGTGTCGGCCACGATGTGCCTTTTCCGGCCGTTGATCAGTTTGCCGCCGTCGAAGCCGCGGCTGTCGGATCCGACCACGGCGTCGGCCTTGACCGACTGGGAGTCGATCACCCCAGCCGTCGGCCGTGATGGCTTGGGTGACCCCGTCCACCGCGTTCACCACCGTGTAGAGGACGAGCGGGGTGAACGCCGACGCCAGCACCGTCACCCACAAGGGATGCTGCCCCCGCTCTGTCCTGCACCCCACCCTGGCGCATCTCCGGATGCGTACGCTGGGGGCATGACGACGCGCGATGACCTGTACCGCCTGGTCGGCCAGCTCCGACCGGAGACGCTGGACGACGCGGCGGCGGCGCTGCGCCAGTACACGCCCGAGGACTCCGGCGAGCCGCCGTATCCGGCCTCGGTCGGCATGCTGACCGAGGCGCCGGCGGACCTGTCCACGCACGTTGACGACTACCTCGCCGAGGGCTTCGGCCAGTGACACAATCCAGCGGGTGATCGTCGTAGACACGGGCCCTCTGGTCGCTCTCGTCAGTCCGCGCGACGCGGCGCACGCCGCGTGCAGGGGCTGGTTCGACGCACTTCCGACCCGCAGGGACTTGGTGGTGCCCGCCACCGTGGTGGCGGAAGCCTGTTACCTCATCGAGCGGTTCGGGGGTCCCCCCGCCGAGGGGGCGTTCCTCGACGACTTGGCGGTCGGCGCGTACGGCACGGTCACGGGGCTGATGCCGGAGGACCTGCAGCGCATGGGTGACCTGGTCCGCCAGTACGCCAGCTTGCCGATGGGCGGCACGGACGCGTCGGTCGTGGCAGTTGCCGAACGCGTCAAGACACTGCGCGTCGCCACGCTCGACAGGCGGCACTTCACCGTCGTCCGCTCACGGCGGGGGGTCGTTCACGCTCTATCCTGCGTGACGACTGTTACCGGACCTGACCTGCGGTGGTTCTAGTTTTGGGCCTTGTTTTGAGGCGTCCGGGTCGGCGTCAGGTCCGGGGCCGGCGGGGCTGTCGCTGACCCGGCCGAGCGGTTCGGCGCCCGGGGACCGGCGCCCACGCCGCACGCCCCGGGCGACGCGGCCGGGCGGCCGAGGCGGCGGCGTGAGCGCCGCCGCCCTGATCTATAACGGCAGAGTATAATGGACCATCTGTCATGACCGGACACTAAGCGATCGCGACTCGGGGTTGGCCCATAGGCCGGGTACTAAATTCGGGGTCGTTTTGATGGGAACACTGCACGTGTTCACTATAACCCTCGCCGCCAATAAGCAGGAAAGCGCACGTGGAGGGACAAATGACAGCATCATGGCCGCGCTGGCGCATAGCAGGCGAGTACTTCGAGAACTGCAACTGCACGGTGGTATGCCCCTGCCTCCTCTCGCCGAACCCGCCTTTTACCTCAAGGCCGACAGAAGGAGATTGCAAGGGCGCCTTTGCCTTCCACGTCAATAGCGGCAGTCATGGCGACGTAACGCTCGACGGACTTAATGTTGCGATGATTTCCTATACGCCCGGACCCATGGGCGAAGGAAACTGGTCTGTCGTATATTACTTCGATGAGCGAGCAAATGATCGGCAGCATCAGGCCCTCGCGGCAATCTTCACCGGCACCGCTGGCGGCCCAATGGGGGCGTGGGCGCCCATGATATCTACCGTGCTCGGCACGAAAATCGTACCAATCATTTTTAACGTCGAAGGCAAGCGCCGCTCCGTCGAGATACCTAACATCATGCACGTCGCCGTCCAGCCCCTTCCCAGCCTGGACCCCGACAATGAGATATGGACACTCAATGCCCATCCCTTTGCTCCCAAGGTGGCACTCGCGGTTGGCGACCAGAACATTAGCTGGACAGATTACGGCATGAGCTGGGATAACTCGGGCAAGCATGGGTACTACGCGCCAATCAACTGGTCAAGCGCCTGAAAGCAGCGCGGAGTTCATTGCAAGAGGAGTATGCGCGTGGCGCGGCATTCCGCTCATCCTGGATGGCTCGTCCGCTACCTGATCCTGGGCGGACTTCTCATCCTGTCGATCCTTGCCTGGGCATTGCTCATCTGGCAGTCAAGCGTGATGCGCAATCGGGCAATGCCCTCGGCGATGGGCATGAGCCTGACGATGGGCATGGGCGCGTTCTTGTTCATTGCCATCTGGATCCTCATGATGGTCGCCATGATGTTCCCCACGGCAGCGCCAATGATCCTCATGTTCACCAAAATCTACGCCAGGAAGCGGCAGCAAGGGAGTCCCTTTGTCCCCACCTGGGTCTTCGTCAGCGCCTATCTATTCGTTTGGTCAGTTTTCGGGGCAGCGGCATATCCGGTCGCCGCCGGGATCGACAAGCTAGCAGAGCAATCCGCGTGGCCTACGGAAAACGTCGCCCGCTTCGGCGGGGCGATCCTCCTGGTGACCGGCCTCTATCAGCTCTCACGCCTGAAGGACATCTGCTTGTCGAAGTGCCGGACGCCTTGGCAGTTCATCCTCGGCTCCTGGCGTGATGGGTATATGGGGGCTTTCCGCATGGGGGTGGCGCATGGCGCGTACTGCCTCGGGTGCTGCTGGCTCCTGTTCGTGATCCTATTTCCCCTTGGCGTCATGAATCTTGCGGTGATGGCGCTGGTGACGGTACTGATTTTCGCTGAGAAAGCGCTGCCTATTGGCCGGCAGATAAGCAGGGTCGCCGGCATGGGGCTGATAATCTACGGGGGACTGATCATGCTCCTGCCCGCTATTCTTCCAATGGGAATGTGAGAACAGGACAGGCAGCTAAACCCGCATCCGGGGCCGGGCGTTCCTGGAGCGTCAGGCCGCCACGAGCAGGTCATCGATCGCGTGGACGAACGCTGCCAGGTCAATCGGCGCACGAGCGGTAACGATCTTGCCGTCGGTGATCGCTGGCTCGTCGATGAAGGTCGCGCCGACATTTTCCAGGTCCGGCTTGATGCTCCACCATCCGGTAACGCGCTTGCCGCGAGTAACTCCGGCATCCGAAAGGACCCACGGGCCGTGGCAGATCGCGGCGACGATCTTACCCTCCGCAGCTGCCTCCTGAACGAAGCCGATCGCCTTGGCGTCGCCGCGCAGCGTATCGGGATTCCAGACGCCGCCCGGAACTATCACGACATCATAGCCCTTGGCGGAGGCGTCCTCCAGACGCCGGTCGAACCTTAATCCAGCCGCCGATAGCTATGAAAGTAATCGTGAGGATGTGCGTTTCGCGCACGGCGGGAATCTGGAGCCCGTGGAAGTACGGGTAGCTGGGCTTCCTGGGCGCGATCAAGTCAACCTGGGCACCACGCGACCGGAAATAATGCAAGACAGTGTTCAGCTCGATTTCCTCAATGCCGTCGGTTGCGACGACGGCGACCCTGCGGCCTGCAGCTCCGACACCCGGGCACCCGGCGGCACCGCCAGCAGCGAGTCCAACACCGCCCGCTGACCGGTGCTCAGCAGCCCGTACAGGGTGTCCCACAACCGCTGGTTCGCCGCCTCCCGCACCGAGGCGACCAGCCGAGCCAGCGTCGTCACCCCAGGCAGCAGCACCCGCCGCTCCCGCAACCACCCCACCGACGCGTCGAACAGCGCCTTCGGCCCCTCCCCAGTCGTCCAGGCCCGCGCGTCCACCCACACCCGCACTCTGTCCCTCCCCTCGTAGCGTGAAGACCGTGACTGCAGGGGAAGTTGGGAGTCATGGCGGAGAAGCGACGGAAGTTTGATCCGGAGTTCCGTGAGGGGGCGGTACGGATCGTGACGGAGACCGGCAAGCCGGTCGCCGAGGTTGCGAGGGACCTGGGGATCAACGAGACCACGCTGGCCAGCTGGGTCTCCCGGGCCCGCCGGGCCGGGCCGGCGCCGGCCCGGCGCCGGGGATGAGCTGGAGCGGCTGCGGCGGGAGAACGCCCAGCTCAAGCGGGACAACAAGGAACTGTCAATGGAGCGTGATGTCCTCAAACGCTGCATGGTCCTGTGGGTGAAGTAGCCGTGGCGGACCCGGCCGAAGTAGTCGGGGTGATCAGCGACTCCAGGACCTTGCACGGCATTTCGCACCGCGTCTCGTGTCGCGCCCTGGGCGTGAGCGAGTCGTGGTTCTACAAGCACCGCACCCGCAAGCCCACGACGCGGCAGACGCGCCACGTGCGGCTGGTGGAGGCGGTCCGGGAGGAATTCGCCGACTCCGGCGGCACCTACGGCTCGCCGAAGATCTGGGTCACGCTGGTCCGCAAGGGCTGGCGGGTCTCGGTGAACACCATCGCGAAGATTATGGCCGAGCTCGGGCTGGCGGGCCGGAAGACCCGCAGGCGACTGGGGCTGACCCGCCCCGGCAAGCGGCCGGCCAGCCCGGACTTCGTCCGCCGCGACTTCAGTGCCGAGGCGCCAGATCTGGTCTGGTGCGGCGACATGACCGAGATCGGCACCGGCGAAGGGAAGCCGTATCTGGCCACGGTCATCGACCTGTTCTCCCGCCGCCTGCTCGGTTATGCAATGGGCGCCCGGCACGACGCCGACCTGGTCGTCGCCGCCCTCAACATGGCGGCCGCCACTCGTGGTGGTGACGTTCGTGGCGTGATCTTTCACAGCGACCGCGGCAGCGAGTACGGCTCACGGAAGTTCCGCCGGGCCTGCCGCACCCTGGGCATCACCGCGTCCACGGGCCGCGTCGGTTCGTGCTTCGACAACGCCGTCAGCGAAGCGTTCAACAGCGTCCAGAAAGTCGAGTACATCCACCGGCGCACCTTCACCGAAGCCCGTCTCCGGATCGCCACCTGGATCACCGACTTTTACAACGCCCGTCGGCTACACAGCGTGTGTGACTGGACGAGCCCGATCGACTACGAACACAAATACTGGGCCGACCTCACCGAGGAGCTGGCTGCATAGAAAGGTCTCCACGAAACCGGGGGATTGACAGAGCGTTACACACCGCGCGCGGCACGATCTGTTATTACTCGTGCGGCCACCTTGCCGGCCACCACTCCTACGACTGACGCCGCGATCGAGGCGACAGTGAAATGCGGGACAGGGACAGTTTTCCTTTGCGGATCCTTGCCCATCCAATCCGCAGCGCGACAAGGCAGTATGCGGCTGCAGACAGGACCGCGGCTGCCAACGCTGCGAGAGCAAACGACGTCAGTAGTGAGACATGCATGGAACGTCCAAGTTTCGTCGTCGAAGTCGGCAGGACCACGCTCCGGGGCGCCGGACGGCCCCCCGGAACGGTAAATGGGTTGTATCTGCCGTCCATCGCGAGGCGTTCGGCGTGCATACCGCGTTCCACGATCTGTCCGTCCTCGACGACGAGGATCAGGTCGGCGGGCCCACACGGTGGAGAGGCGGTGGGCGATGACCACGGTGTTGCGGTCCTCCAGGGCTTCGACGAGGGCCTCTTGGACCGCGGCTTCGGAGGTGCTGTCCAGGTGGGCGGTGGCCTCGTCGGGAATGACGACACTGAGCCCTTTCAGAGTGGCCACCGATCGGGTGAGGGGCTGAGGGTGCGAAACGAACAGGACCCCGGTGCTGTTGAGGGAGGTGTTCGATGTCTCAACTCGCCAGCACTGGAGCCCTGTTGGTTCCTCATCCTGCCGTACTCGACCTGCCACATGCACTCGTCGAGTGGCTCACGATGCTCATCGTCACCCGCGAGAGTGACCGCCGCTGCAAGCTCCGCCCGTCCCAGCGCGCGCTGGTCGCTCTGGTCTACCTGCGCAAGCACGAGTCCCTGGTACAGATCGCCGTGGCCTTCGGGATCTCGGTCGGCACGGCCCACGCCTACACCTCGGCCGCCGTCAGCCTGCTCGCCGAGCGAGCACCGGGCCTGCTGAAGGCCCTTCGCGAGGCGGACCCGGACTACGTGCTGGTCGACGGAACGCTCGCCGAGTGCGACCGGGTCGGCGACAGTCGTGCCGACTACTCGGCCAAGCACCGCCGGCACGGAGTGAACTTCCAGCTGGTGAGCGACCAGGACGGACGACTGCTGTGGATCTCCCCGGCTCTGCCCGGACGCACCCACGACCTGACGGCCGCCCGGACCCACCGGATCATCCGGATCTGCGAGCGCCAGGGCGTCCCGATCCTCGCCGACTGCGCCTACATCGGGGCTGGCTCCTGGGTCACCACCCCACAACGGCGCCCTCCCGGAGGCGAGCTGACACCGACCCAGCAGACCGTCAACCGAGCACTGTCGCGGACCAGGGCAGCCGTCGAGCGTGGCCCGGCCCGACTCAAGACCTGGAAGATCTTCCGCAAGGCGCGATGCAGCCCGAATCGAATGACGTCAATCGCCAAGGCCGTCCTCACCCTGGAGCGTCAACGCTGAAAGGGCTCACTCTGTCCGCCAGGAGCACTCGGGCAATGGTGGACTTGCCGGCTCCTGATGAGCCCACGAGCGCCACCGTACGGCCTGCCTCGGCGCGGGACGAGATTGCGTGGAGGGGACCTCACCGCCCGCGCGGGTGTCGAGGCTCGCGACTTCTCGAGTGAGGTCAGCGACACTTTGTCGGCGGACGGGTAGGCGAAGCGGACGTTGTCGAACCCGACGGCGCCGGGCCTGTCCGCACCTCGTGGGCGTCCTGTTTGTCAGCCATGAGGTGCTTCAGGTCGAGGATTTAAGACCCGCTCGAAGGTGCCCAGGGCGCTCATGACGTCGACGCCGGCGCCCGCCAAAGCTGTTAGAGGGGCGAGCGCGGGGCTTTGGCATGTGGCCGGGTCCGCGCGTTGCACAGCGGAACCCAAGATCGGCCAGCAATATGCCAGAAATATGAACAACCTTTTGGTGTAACCAACACGCTTTAATCTCAGCCCTCATCCGGGGCCATCGTCATCGCGGGCCTCGAAGAAACATCGGGGGACCGGAGTCAGATGAATGGAGTTCCATGAGCCGGCTCACCCGGATCCGTCACCGCGGCCTGATCACCGCCGCGGCCGTCGCGACCATCGCCGCGACGTTCACCGCCCCGGTCCAGGCGGCGGATAAGCAGGCGTCGTTCACGCTCACGGAAGACACCATCAGCGGCATCCATGCCGCGATCGGGTCGCACCAGCTGACGTGTGTACAGCTCGTTCAGGCGTACCTGAAGCGTATCGCGGCCTATGACAAGGCCGGCCCCAAGATCAACAGCTACATCAGCGTGTCCGGCCAGGCACTGAAGCGGGCGGCGTCGCTCGACAAGTCCTACGCCAAGCACGGCTTCACCGGCTCGCTGCACTGCGTCCCGGTGATCCTCAAGGACAACATCGACACCGCCGACATGCCGACGACCGGCGGGTCGAAGACGCTGGCCGGCACCTACCCGAAGAACAACTCCTCCGTCGCCCAGCGCCTGCTGGACGCCGGGGCGGTCATCCTGGGCAAGGGCAACATGGATGAGTGGGCGCACGGCGGCTCCGCGGGCGGCGGGTACAGCTCCGTGGGCGGCCAGACGCTCGACCCGTACGACCTCACTCGTGGCCCCGGCGGCTCCAGCGCCGGCCCCGGTGCCGCGGTCGGCGCCAACCTGGCCGCCACCGGTATCGGCACCGACACCCTCGGCTCGCTACGCGGTCCGGCCGCCAACAACGACCTGGTCGCCATCAAGCCGACCATGGGGCTGGTAAGCGGCGCCGGCATCATCCCGTTCAGCCTGACCTTCGACGTCGCCGGTCCGCTCACCCGGACCGTCGCCGACGGCGCGGCCATGCTCAGCGCGCTGACCGGAGTCGACTCGAAGGACCCGCGGACCGACGCCAGCGCGGGCCACTACAGCACCAACTACACGAAGTACCTGAACGCGAACAAGCTGTCCGGTGCCCGCATCGGGTTCGTGGACAACTTCAACGGCGGCAACAACGAGATCGACGCGGCGACCCAGCGCGCCCTGGACTCGATGCGGGCCCACGGGGCGACCATCGTCCCGGTGCACCTGCCCGACTCACTGCTGTCCTCGGCCAACTCGGTCTACGCGACTATCTCCGACCTGGAGTTCAAGTACCAGCTCGCCGACTACCTGGCGACCAGGCCGAAGAGCGTCCCGGTCAAGACCCTGGCCGATGTCATCGCGCAGAGCAGCCAGCCCGGCTTCCCCATCTCGCCTGCTGTGCTGACCCGGCTGTACCAGGCCCAGGCCCGGGGTCCGCTCACCGACCCCACGTACCAGCAGACGCTCACCACCGGTCCTGCCTCGTTCCGCAAGGGCATCGACACTCTGCTGAACGCGAACCGGCTGAACGGGCTGGTCTTCCCCAACGCGACCTGCCCGGCGAGCGCCTACCCCGGCAGCACCGCGACGAACACCTGCCAGTCGGTGCCTAGCAGCACCGCGCTGGCGAGCCTGTCCGGCTACCCCTCGGTCACGGTACCCAACGGCTTCACCGCGAACGGGCTGCCGATCAGCCTGGCCTTCCTCGGTACGGCGTTCAGCGAGCCCGAGCTGATCGGGTTGTCGTACTCTTTCGAGCAGGCCACGCACCTGCGCAAGGCGCCGGCCACGACTCCGGTGCTGCCCACCGACCCCGGCGCGGCCACGAGTGGCAGTCACCACTGAGTAACCCAGTCGGGCCCGTTGCCGACGCTCCTTCGAGCGTCGGCAACGGGCCCACTGCTGTTGGTTCGCATGCCCCGTCCGTTCGACGGTCGTGTGAGGTCGGGCCGGGGCGCCCTGCCGACGTTGCCGTCGGTGGGTTTCCCCGGCCCGCCTCCCGAACCGGACGTGCCCGATCTCCAGGCATCCGGCTCTCCACAAGCCCTCTCAGACGGCCACTGCCGTCGTGGTCCCACTGGGCCAAGGCGACGGGATCTTGTTACCGCGGTAGAGGTAGCGGTGGGTCCGCACCTTCGCGCACTTGAACAAGGTCACCTCGTCGTCGGCGGGCCACCATCGGCCCGCGCCATAACGGCGGCGCAGACTCTTCCAGCTGGACCGGCGGTGCTTGCGCCGCAGCCACCCGAAGACCTGGCGCCAGGTGAAGGAAGTCATGCTGCGGTGCGTCGCCCCGGGCGGGAGTACAGAAACTGGTTCGGCCGAACCACTTCGTGGACACGCTCGACCGATCCGAACGCGAGTGCAGGAAGTGTTTCGATCGAAACACCTTCCCGGCCCTGTCCTCGTGTAGCAGGGCATTCCGGCTCCGTCGGCCGCCGGCACGATCGCCCACACCGGGGCCCGGGGCGCCCCCCTCGGGCTGACGGTCCACGGACGTAAAGCTCCTACGCTCACCGGCTGAGCACGCCGACGAAGCCACCGCCAGACCATCAAAGTTGAGAATCAACCTTGGGCACTGACTCCAGTGTTGCCCGACCAGCAGAGCGAACATAGCTACGGACGGCCTAGGCCACCCTCAACTGACCTGCGCAAACGACGACTTGCGGCGCAAACTGTCAATCCTTCATCGTCATCACATCGGGCCGCTGGCCCACCGCGCTGCAGGGCTCCTCGGCCCGGTTGAGCCTGACCGGGCATCGGGCCGGGGGCCCTGGAGGCGGACCGAATCCCACCGATGAAGGAGATCCGTCATGAGCGACGGTAGCAAGACGGAGGACCCCGGCAACACACCCGACGAGCCGGAGAGCCGCACGGCCCGGCTTCGTCGGCGGATCCGAGAGTGGCAGATCCGCCAGCACGTCGTCCGCGGCATGGCCTACGGCGTCGGCAGCGGCGCGGTCAGCCTGATCGTGCTGTGGATGCAGACCCGGTACTAATCCACGGCATGGCGCTGGGCGGGCTGTCTTTGCATCCCCGCCCAGCGAGGCCTGGCCACCCGCGGACACCACCATCATCCCTGGCAGTCACGCAGCGCTGTCTGTTCGCCGTAGCTATAGGGGTCCAGTAGTGGTAGGAGTCTGTGATCAGGTGACCTGTAATCGAGGGCTTACGCTGCTTCCGATTACTGTGAGTATCTGTCAGGGCGGCCTTGGTTAGCCCTTTGTGTTGCGGTGTCGGGATCGATGTCTCGGTGCCGTAGCCGCGCGCGGACCCTCTCCCGGTGAGCGAGCCGATGCCGGGGAAGCTGCTGATGATCTCGTTGTCCGGGTGCTGGGCGAATGCCTCGGAAGCTGCGGCAGCGAGGTCGTCTGCGGCCTGGCAGGCTGCGTCCAGTTGATGTACGAGGGCAGTGGTCTGACGTCCCATCGCCTGCTCCACCAGGGGAAGTTGGTGGAGGTAGTCGCTGGTGAACACGGTCCGCAGGCGGTCGGTCCAGGTATCGATGTTGCGCTGCCGCCCGGACTTGCGCAGCAGTGAACGCAGCTGGGTGCGGGTCAGTCGCGCGGCCGTCGCCGGGTCCGGCGCCGCGGCGAGCACGGCCCGCGCCTCTCGGGAGTCCAGGCCGATAGCCCGGACCTGGAAGGCCGCCAGTGCAGCCGGGAAGTACTGCTTGAGGTGAGAGCGGAGCTGGTTGTTCAGCTGGGCCTGGTTCCAGACCGCATCCTGCTGGGCCCGGGCGGGGACCGAGATGGCCTGGGCCAGTTCAGAGTCGGCCGGCAACGGCCGGTGGACGGCGGCGTCCGTGCGCAGGATGTTGGCCAGCGCCACCGCGTCGGCATGGTCAGACTTCGCCCGGTCTCCCGGGCCCGCATCAACATGCACCGCAAAATGCTCCACCTGGCCGCGGCCACCGGCCGCTACCCCGTCGCGGTGCTGTCGGACTGCGCCGTGTACGCCGCAGACGGCCCCAGCCCACTGAATGTCCTGCCCTACGACGCCGACGGCAAGACCCTACCGGGCAGCTTCCGCCTGGGGGTGTCGCCCGGGATGGTCAAGCACGAGGGCACCCAGAGCGTGCTGTGGGGCGCGGACGTACTCGAACAGCTGAGCGCCGACGGCAAGACCGCCAACCTCGCCCGCTACATCAAGACCGGCGAAGTCACCGCCAAGGACACCGGAGAATAAGGAGAGTCACGGCGATGGTCACCGTCGCAGAACAACTCGACAAAGCGGTACAGGGCGCGTTCACGCGCCCCCTCCCCAAATCCGCCGGAGCACAGATGCGCTACCTGGTCCGACGACACCAGCACAGCACCCGGCGCGTCGCCGAACTGCTCGGCATCAGCCAGCGCACCGTCGAACGCTACGTGACCAACCAGATCAAAACCCCCCGGCCCCAGCTCGCCCAGCGCCTCGAACGCGAAGTCCGCACACGCTGGCAGCCACAGATCCGCGCCAAAGCCCGGCAGACCGCGGCCACCACCCAAGGCATCATGATCGACACCCGCGCCCGGTTCGGCTACACCGCCGCCCCCGGCAGCACCGACGACGCCCGCCTGCGCCACCTCACCCTCGCCCTGCCCCCACAGCACGCCGCACGCCTCTTCCAAGCCCAGGAAACCGGCGCCACCGAAGACCAACTCCGCCACATCGCCGCCGAAGCCCTCGGCGAGGTCTACTTCCGCGACAACGGCCGCCGCGCCCACGGCCTCGAAGTCCAACTCACCGACCTCGAACACCTCCAGTTCGAGCTGTAGCCGGACAGGCCCCCGGACAGGACAGGAAGCAGGAAAGACACCGGAGGGGGGAGCTGTGGCAGCAGGGGCGTTGCGGACCGTGCCGCTGGCCGGGGAGCCGACCTCGTCACCGATCAACCGGATCGCAGACCGCTACGGACTGACGGCGGCAAAACCACCACTGGCTTTGTAGGTCAGTTTTGAGGCCAGTGGTGGGTGGGTTCTGACTCCAGTGGTGTCGGCGGACAGTTGATATCGGTGAGTTCTGACTCCACTGGGGGCCTTGCGGTGGGAGTATCGGAGTGCATCAGCTAGCCCTGGGTGGCTCAAGTGCCCCTTTCGAAGGTCGAGTTGTACGCGGCGATCCGCCATGACGCTCGGGTCGAAGGGCTGTCCAGCAGGGCTTTGTCGGCCAAGTACGGGGTGGGCCGCAGGACGGTCGCGATGGCGCTGGAGTCGGTGTGGCCGGCGCCTCGCAAGCAGAATCCACCCCGGATCTCGCGCCTGGATCCGTTCAAGGCGACGATCGACCAGATCCTGCGGGATGACCTGGACGCGCCGCGCAAGCAGCGGCACACCGTCAAGCGGGTCTTCGACCGGCTGATCGACGAGCACGACGCCCAGAGCGTGACGTATTCGATGGTCCGCGCCTACATCGCCGGACGCCGTCCGGAGATCCGGGTGGAGGAGGGCCGCGGCCCGCCGCAGGCGTTCGTGCCGCAGACCCACCGCCCCGGCGACGAGGCGGAGGTTGACTTCGGGGACGTGTGGATCCACCTGGACGGCGTGTCCACCAAGGTGTTCCTGTTCTCGCTGCGCCTTTCATTCAGCGGGAAGGCCGTGCACAAGATCTTCGCTTCGTGCGGGCAGGAAGCGTTCCTGGAAGGCCACGTTCACGCGCTTCAAGTGCTGGGCGGCGTGCCGCGCGGCAAGGTCCGCTACGACAATCTGCGGGCCGCGGTCAGCCAGGTTTTGGGCCGTACCCGGGGACGGGTGGAAAGCGACCGTTGGACGGCGTTCCGGTCCCATTTCTCGATCAACAGTTTCTACTGCAATCCCGGCATCGAGGGCGCCCACGAGAAGGGCGGCGTCGAGGGGCAGATCGGCTGGTTCCGCAGGAACCACCTGGTCCCCGTCCCGAAGGTCGCCTCGCTGGCGGAGCTGAATGCGATGGTGGAGCGCTGGGACGAGGAGGACGACGCCCGTCGGATCATGCAGCGGGCGCTGACCATCGGTGAGATGTTCGCCGTCGAGCGCCCGCTGCTGGTGGCGCTGCCGGAGGAGGAGTTCGAGACCGGGCTGGTGTCCTCGCTGCGGGTGGACCGTTACAGCCAGGTCAGCGTGCGCACCAACCACTACTCGGTGCCGGTGCGGTTGATCGGCCGGATGGTGCGGGTCGTGCTGCACGCCTCCGAGCTCGTTGTCTACGACGCGCACAAGGAAGTCGCCCGCCACGAGCGGCTGATTGCCAAGGGCGGCTCCCGCCTGGAGCTGGACCACTACCTGGAAGCGCTGGTCCGCAAGCCCGGCGCGCTGCCCGGGGCGACCGCGCTGGACCAGGCCCGCTCGGCGGGCAAGTTCACCCCGGTCCACGACGCCTGGTGGCAGGCGGCCTGCACCGCCCACGGCGACGCGGAGGGCACCCGGGCGCTCATCTCCGTCCTGCTGCTGCACCGGCACATGGTCCACGAGCACGTGGTGGCCGGGATCGCGACCGCGCTGCGGGCCGGCGCGCTGACCGCCGACGCGGTCGCCCTGGAGGCCCGCAAGTGGGGCGAGGCCGACCAGGGCGCCGAACAGCTGGCCGACCAGGACGCCCCGCGCCGCCGGGTGGACGGCGGGGCGACGGTGACCTCGCTGACCGAGCGGCGCCTGGCCGCGCTGCCGCCCGATCCCAGGCCGCTGCCGTCGGTGGCCGTCTACGACCAGCTGCTGCAATTCCGTCGGCGTCCGGCCGACGGCCAGACATAGCAGGAAGAGGCACCGTGACCGCCAAGCGCAACCGCGGACTGACCGAACAGGCCGCCGACACCGCCGTGGACCAGGCGTGCCGGATGCTCCGGCTACCCACCATCCGCTCCCAGTACCCCGAGCTGGCTGAAGCCGCCGGCCGCGACCAGATGACCTATCGCGGGTTCCTGGCCGAACTGCTGCTGTCCGAATGTGACGACCGGGCCCGGCGCCGCTCGGAACGCCGGATCAAGGCGGCCGGCTTTCCGCGCGAGAAATCGATCCGGCAGTTCGACTTCGACGCCAACCCGGTTATCGACCCGGCCGCCATCCACACCCTCGCCAAGTGCGACTGGGTCAAGAAGGGCCTGCCGCTGTGCCTGATCGGCGACAGCGGAACCGGCAAGTCGCACCTGCTCATCGCGCTGGGCACCGAGGCGGCGATGCACGAGTACCGGGTGAAATACGTGCTGGCCACCAAGCTCGTCAACGAGCTGGTGGAGGCGGCCGACGAGAAGCTGCTGGCCAAGACCATCGCCCGCTACGGCCGCGTCGATCTTCTCTGTATTGATGAATTGGGGTATATGGAGCTTGATCGTCGTGGGGCGGAGCTGCTGTTCCAGGTATTGACGGAGCGTGAGGAAAAGAATTCTGTGGCGATAGCTTCCAATGAATCCTTCGGAGGGTGGACCAAGACGTTCACTGATCCAAGGCTCTGCGCGGCGATCGTGGACCGGTTGACGTTCGGCGGCAACATCATCGAGACCGGCACCGACTCCTACCGTCTGGCCGCCACCCGCGCCCGCGCCGAACAGAAGGCCGCCGCGGTCGCCGCGGGCTGAAGAAGACGGCGCCGTCCTACGGGGCCGGGCACGTCGGCGCCCTTCTCCAGTCCTCTACTTGCCGGGCAGTACCGAGCGGTCAGGCGTCGAATCGCTTCTCCTTTTATCTAGTGCTGTCAAGTGTCTCTACAGGTCAACGGGTTGAAGCGATGTAAGGCAAGTGGGGTGGCGGTGGCGCTCACGGACCCGACCGGGTGGGGAGACCTGTTCACGCGCGATGTCGCCCGGTAGATGCCGGATAGGTCGGGGCCCCACCCCTCGCGACGGGTTGATCAGTCCTGCGCCACGTTCGCCGCGGTCACATTCTCGATCACGCGGCCGAGTTTGGTCTTGGCCCGGGTCAGGTCCTGGATGCGTGCGGCGATGCGGTCGCGTTCGATGATGAGCTGGTCGAGCATGGCGGGGGTCGCGACGCCGGTGCTCACGCACGGCAGGAGTTCGACGACGGTACGGCTGGAGAGGCCGGCCGCGAAGAGGTCCTGGATGAGCTGGACCCGCTCCAGGGCTTCGTCGGGATAGTCACGCTGCCCACCGGGCGTCCGCGCCGATTCCAGGAGCCGCTGTTCCTCGTAGTAGCGCAGGGCCCGCACGCTGACCCCTGACCGCCTGGCGAGCTGTCCGATGCGCATGACGCAGGTCACTCCCTTCCCGCTCGTACCTCACGTTGACGTCAGGTTTAGGCTAGCAATACCGGCTCCGGGGGCAGCCCTGGGGGCCGATCGAACCGTTGCCGGCGCCGAGATTGATCATGACCTGGTGGCGGACCCGAGGGCGTTCACGCGGTTCTCGTACGCACGGCAGTCCTCGCGTCGTGCCGGGATCGCCGAGCCCACCCGAGGGCACATGGGTGTCGACCGTGACGGGTGGCGTGATCCCTCGTAGTGGCGCAGGCCCCCACGCTCACCCCCGCCCGCTCGCAACCTCACCCATCCGTGCCTGCCCTCCTCCGGCCGGGCGGCAGTTGCGGCTTGCACCTCACGTCAACGTCAAGTTCTAGAGTGACGAGCGTCGGATGAACACGTCATTCCGGCCCGTCAAAGTGAGGCAGACCATTATGCGCGCAGCCCGGTTCCACGAATACGGCGGAGCGGAGAGCCTGGTGATCGAGCAGGCCCCCGACCCCCACCCCGGACCAGGTGAGATCCGTGTCCGCGTCGCGGCGGCCAGCGTTAATCCCATCGACTGGAAGCTGCGCGCCGGCGCCCTGCACCAGCTGATTCCCCTGGAGCTGCCCGCCATTCCCGGGCGCGACGGCGCCGGTGTGGTCGACGAGATCGGCGACGGGGTGCAGGGGGTGAGCATCGGCGACCGGGTCTTCGGGCTGGGCGGCGTCACCGGCGCGACCGCGGAGCTGCTCATCCTTTCGGCCTGGGCGCACACCCCCGCCACGTGGAACGACGAGCAGGCCGCGGGCGCCGGTCTCGCGTCCGTGACCGCGATGGGTGGACTGAACGCGCTCGGCTCCCTCGCGGGGCGCACCCTTCTCGTCGAGGGCGCCGCCGGAGGCGTGGGCAGCGCGGCGGTCGAGATCGCGGTAGCGCAAGGTGCCACTGTGATCGGGACAGCCAGTGAACGCAACCACGTTTTCCTCACCTCTCTCGGCGCCGTTCCCACCACCTACGGCCCCGGCCTCGCACAGCGCCTCACCACCCTCGCTCCGCACGGCGTCGACATCGTGCTCGACACCGCGGCCTCCGGCTCCCTGGACGACCTCGTCGCGATCGCGGGCGACCCGAAGCGCGTCGCGACGGTCGCCGACCACGCGGGCGGGCAGCGCCTGGGCACGCATGTGGTCAACGCGGAGAACGATTCCACTCTCCTGTCCGCGGCGGCGGAACTGGGCGGGCAAGGCCGCTACACACCCCGTATTGAACAGGCCTACCCCCTGGAGCGGATCGCCGACGCCCACGCGCACGCCGAGCGCGGACGCACCCGAGGAAAGATCGTGATCTGCATCTGAACAGGCCGATCTGTATCTGAACAGGCCCACGAGGTAGGTAACTCGCAACGTGCGGGCCTGCGTGGCGAGCGTGCCCTCGATCGGTACCGGCGAGCGGGCGGTCCGAAGCGGGCCGATCTCCATGTCGCCTCGTCAAGCAGGCCGCCCCCACTCGGGCACCGCACGTGGCACATGAGCCGTCGTCCACGGGGCACTAGCCTCATCCAGCTTCAGCAGCCCCGTGAGAGGGGTTCGAATACGGGTTCTCAATCGGTCGCAGCGGGGCCCGCCAGGTGGAGTCATTTCTCACCTACAAAATCGGGTCTCCCAGGCACCGGGTGGAGTCAGAACTGACCTACAAGTGGCGTCAACCGTCACCTACGAAGCCACACCACCCTCCTCCACGTCGGCCGCGCCTGCCACCTCGCCCGGGTAACTAGCCCGACCGGACATGACGGTGGCCCGTCCCGTGAGAGATCCCGGGGCGGGCCACCGACGTGTGTGTGGTCGTGAAGGGCGGTCGCCTACGCGGCGAAAGGCTCCATGAGGCTTCAGCCGAACGATCATCCTCATGGGCAATAGGTGAGGCCCGGGGACACTGTCCCCTCCACAACCACACCCCTCACAACGCAGTCGGCCGGTCAGGCATTCCCGTGCGGAGGGGGCTGGACGGGAGAGGGAGTCGGGCAGGCAGCCCGACGCGGAAGCCTCGTACGCCATTCAGACAATGCATCCATATGGGGTGAGTGGGGCGAAGTATTGGTTACTCCGGATGTACGACTCCCACAGGATGGAGACCACCCATGGTGATCAAGAAACTCCACGACATGGGCATCCGCAGCGAACACGCCTATATGGCTGGCCTGGCTTCCGTCGGCCTCAGCTTCGCCTCCTGGGTGACCAGCCTCAAAGCCGAACAGGCCGGCATCGAGCGCGCAGACCGCTGGGGCATCTTCGTCGGTGAATGGGCACCCACCTTCATCGGCCTCGGACTCGCCCTCTCCCAGTACGAACAGGAAGAAGGCGCCCTCAGCGGCTCCCTGCACCCCCTCCGACAGACCGGCTGACCGGCCCACGCGTCCGGCGCCAACGGCATCACTCTTTGCGTACGTGGGCGCCGCCGTTGAACACGTCAGCGCCCGCCCGGGCGACGGCACCGTGAGACGGAGCCTCATCCCCGGTCACGGCGCCCACCCGAAGATCACCCACCGGAGTTCGCCAGGCAGACAAGCTGCCCGGACCGCGCGCGGCTGGCCTCACCGCGCACGAACAGGGCGGACCGGGTCGGCCGACCCCCGCAGCGCTCCCCGGCCCCCGTCCTCTCCCGTCCCTTCCCTTCTTTCTGCCGTGGCGGTCGCGGGGTGCTCTGTGGGGGATGTCAGACCCACGACCACGCCAAAAACCCTTGATGACCTGCACGAACACGACAAGATCACCCGTGCATGGGTGTCAGATAGTGCGCCAGATAGTGCGCCAGTTGACGTGCTAGATGGTGGGGCTGGCTGGCGTGCGGCGGCGCTCTCCTCAGCAGTGACGGCACGGACCCGATACCGGCGCCCGGCACGGCCACCAGGTCGCGCCTCTGGTCGCGATCCTGGTCGCATCGGAGCAGACCGCTGAGAGTGCCGAAAGCGCAGGTCAAGTGCCGCTTGGCGAGTGTACGCCGTGCCGACTACTTACCTACAGCGCCCTGTCCGTCCCGGCCTGGCTCGTAATGACGTCCTCACCGCCTCCGCCCCGGTACCCCTGTGCCGACCTCTTCTGGCTGTCGCAGAAAGAGGCGTCGTCCAGCTGCCCGGCTTGCCCGGCCGGGGTGGCCTGCGGGGACGGGCCCGGCTTACCCGGGGAAGCTGCACCCCTCGGTGCACCCTTCGGCCCCACGGTGGAGGCAACGGTGGGGCACACGGTCCAGCCCCCCAAGGAAGCAACCCGCGCCGCGGGCCGCGCGGTCCCGGCCGGCCCGCGCGGAACGGGAGTCTGCGGCCGCCCTCTCCTCGCCCGCCGTGCTTCCGTCCCCTGCCCCACCCACCAGTTTCACCAGGTCCAGGGCGACGGAGTAGGCGTAGAGGAGATGTCCGCTCCCCAACCACGCCCGGAGGGGAGGACGCCTAACTCGGGTTGAAGCGGGGCTCGGGTCGCGGAACACCCCCACGTCGGCGGGGAGGACTGACCGGCTCGGTCATGTACCCGTACGGCGCGTCGGAACACCCCCGCGTCGGCGGGGAGGACACGCGCTCGGATGGATGCTGCGCCACGGCCCGCGGAACACCCCCGCGTCGGCGGGGAGGACATCTCGCGGCGGATCCGTTTGTGGAGCTCCCGCGGTTCGGCGGCTACACCGACGAAGGAGAGGGCTACTACCTGGATGATGGCTCGGTCTCGACTCCCGCGGCTACGACGCCGGCAAGAAAATCAACGGCCGCAAGCGGCACCTGGTCGTGGACACCAAGAGCCTGCCGCTGTTCGTCATGGTCACCCCCGCCGACATGACCGACCGCAACGCGGCCAAGGAAGTGCTGTTCCGGCTGCGGCTGATGCACCCCGAGATCACCATCGTCTGGGCCGACTCAGCCTATGCCGGACAGCTCGTGACCTGGGCGAAGACTTATCTGAACCTGACGATCAAGACCGTCAGCCGTCCGAAGGACGCCTCCGGGTTCGTCGTTTTGCCCCGGCGCTGGGTCGTCGAACGCTCACACGCCTGGGTCATGCACGCCCGACGACACGCGCGCGACTACGAACGGCTCATCCAACACTCGAAATCGCTCATCACCTGGGCCGCGATCATCCTCATGACCAGGCGCATCACCCGCCGAAGCTCCCGCAGAAGCGGACAGCCGACATCCCGCGAAGCCCAACGGGACTGATCGTTCTCAAGGCCAGCGCCATCACCTTGGCCCTGCCCTGGCCGGGATCGCGGCCCCGAGCACCACTCTCCCACCGCCCCCGAAGCCTGTCAGTGGCTTCATGCACCAGGCGCCGGCGGCGAGGACCCGCAACCAGCACCGTTCGAGGCCACCATCATCAGCTCATCGACTGTGAAAAGGCTTATCACGGCCGCGAGGCCAAATTAATTGAAGGACTAACTTCCAGATCAGGAGTCAGCGAGGCAATGCCGTTCGGAGTAACCAGGTCGCCATCTGAGTGGAAATGAAGCCACACGCTTCACGATTCATGCCGTGGACCGTGACCATCGGCAACTATGAGATCAAGCGTCCCGGTGTCTGTCGAATGTAGGCAGCCACTCAATAAGGGACGCGCCTCGCGAATAGGAGAGTCCATTGAGTGTTGACTCGAGGAGGAGGTCCTTGGCGGGACCGCTTCCGCGACGAAGCAGATGGCTGGTCGGGAGCGCTGCGGCCTCCCTCGCCCTTGCGCTGACGGGCATGGCAGCCCCGGCGTTCGCCGCTGCGGACACGCATGTTGCCCACCAGAGGGTGTCCAAGGCCGGCGGCGACGACTGCCGCCAGGCGGCGACGCCCGCCGACGGGCACGGAGAAAACTGCCAGCAGGGTCCTCCCGGACCTCCCGGACCTCCCGGACCTCCCGGACCTCCCGGACCTCCCGGACCTCCCGGACCTCCCGGACCTCCCGGACCTCCCGGACCTCCCGGACCTCCCGGAAGCCTGATCTCCGTTCCTCTGGTGGTCACGCTGACCCCGGGGATCAACACGCTCGGCCCCGTCGCGTGTCCCGCCGGCACCACTCCGATCTCGGCCCGTCTGGTCAGTGACGCCGGCGTCGCCATCGGAATCACCGGGATCACCTTGGCCGGCAACGCCGCCACAGTGGTCACAGCCGCCGTTCCGGTGGGTGTCACCGCAGGCACGCTCACAGTGTTCTGCGCGGCGGTGTAATCGCCTCACGCTCTGCACCACGGCCAGAGGTCATCTCGTTGATGGCAGCTGGCTGTGGAGCGCCCGCTTTTGAACCGGGTGACCACATACCGGGTCACCCGGTCATCGGAGTCCGCGTCTGTACGACGCGGACTCCGATTGCGTTTTTATGGCCTATTGCCATTTGACGTACCCGTCGGGATTGGGTATGCCCAGTCAACCGCCCACCTCCCTATTGAGAGGGGCGAGCGAGATCGGGCTACGACGATCGCCGATTCCGGCGGCAAGTAGCAATACATACTTAGGCCGGGCCCCATCGGGGCCCGGCCTTTTCCTGCACAAGAAGAGAATCCATTCACTCACATTCTGCGCGCCAGAGCCAAGACCACGGAAGGCGACGCGCGGTCAGCACCAATCCATGCCGCCGTCGCCCTCGGCGGAGTTGGTGCTGGTCATGAGGGGGTGGTTCTCCTGTCGTGCCCTCTCAGGCTAACCCGGCGAAGCGGGACGTCTCACCTAAGGCTGACAGAGAGGGGGCCGCGTCACAGCCCTCCACCAGCTCGACGGCCGACGTGGCGATCTCGTCGAGCGTCGCCTGCACCGACTGCTGCTCCAGCAGTTTCCGTGCGAGCACCGCCATGCGCTCGGCGTACTCACGCCACTCCACAGCCGCCACCTGCCTCGATCACCGCGTGCCGAAACCGTACCGTCCCCGCTCCTGACCCACCGGGGGCCGTGACGCGCGGGCCTTCACTGACAGACGAGGGCGAAGAGGGACATCGTCCATGGAGGAGGCTGCCAGCTCCCCTTTCGGCCCCTTCTGATGCCGTCATGAGGTAGCGGGGACGCCAGTTGGACTGTGGCTCAGCGGTCGCTCGGGATGAGTGAAGATCGCCAGCAGTCCGGCTCGGGAGCGGAGGAGCCGGCCGCAAGAGCGTTCGGTCAGCGATCGTTCGCCCCGACGAGTCCGACCACCAACTGACGCGCGTACGCGGTGTCGAGCCCCTCCGGACGAAAGAGGATGCGGTACATCATTGGGGCGACGACGCGGTCGAGGACTGTCTCGACGTCGGGTGCGTTCTCCCCGCGGCCGGCCGCGCGATCGAGGATGACGTCGATCTGCTCGGCCGCGTAGGCCGAGCACTGGCCGGCGTTGGTGCCGTCCGGGTCGCCGAGCAGAGCGTCGCGGATGTAGGCGCGGCCCGTGGGGGCGGACATTTCCTCCAGGAACTGCTCGGCCCAGGCCTCGAGGTCGGACCTCAGGCTTCCCTTGTCCTCCGGCGCCGTCTCGGGCCGCAGACGCTCGACCGCCACGTCCGACAGCAGCTCCTGCAGGTCGCCCCAGCGGCGGTAGATCGTGGACGGGGTGACTCCGGCGCGGGTGGCCACCAGGGGGACCGTGAGGGCTTCGCGGCCCACCTCCGCCTCGATTTCGCGCACGGCGGCGTGCACCGATGCCTGCACCCTGGCGCTGCGCCCACCGGGGCGCACCATGGTCTTTCGGCTCATGGAACCATCTTAAAGCAAATATGTTGCTTCAGGTGCTCGTCCCGGCACCGGGCGCTGCGGCCGGGCCGCTCCGTCGGTTCGTCACACCGCTGCCAGTGGGCGCGCGGGCCGGGTCTGCTCGTAAGCGTGGCCGACTCGCAGCAACACCGGCTCCCCGAGGGTGCGGCCGATCAGTTGCATGCCGATGGGCAGGCCTGTCGCGTCGTGGCCGACCGGGACGGACAGCGAGGGCACGCCGGTGATGTTGGCGGGGGCGGAGAGGCGTACGTAGGCGTCGGAGACCCCCTCGACGGTGCCGTCCGGCCAGGTGATCGCCTCATCGTCCGCCTTCACCGCAGTGGCCGGGACCGTCGGGGCGGCGATCACGTCGACCTCCTCCAGCAGGCGGGCCCAGGCCTGCTGCATGAGGGTGCGCGAGCGCTGGGCTCGCAGGTAGTCCCCGGCCGGCATCAGCTCGCCGGCTTCGAGAAGGATCCGCACGTCGGCCTGGTACAGGTCGGGGACGGCGCGCACGGTGCGCTCGTGGTAGGCGGTGGCCTCCGGCACCATCAGGCCCCACTGGGTGGCCTGGATGTAGCGCGGCATCGGGATCTCGACCTCGACGAGCTGCGCTCCGAGGCTCTCGAGCTCGGCTGTGGCGCGCCGGACGGCGGCCTCCACCTCGGAGTCGACGCGGTCGAAGTAGTAGTTGCGCGGCACTCCGATGCGCAGGCCCGTCAGTTCCGTGGCGCCGCCCGGCCGGTAGTCCGGGCCGGAGGTGATCAGGGAGGCGGGGTCGCGGGGATCGTGGCCGGCCAGGGCGGACAGGACCAGGGCGGCGTCCTCCACGGTGCGGGTGATCGGGCCCACGTGGTCCAGCGACCAGGACAGGGATGTCACACCGTGGCGGGGAACGAGGCCGTAGGTCGGTTTGAGGCCGACGACCGCGTTGAGCGCGGAGGGCACCCGGATCGATCCGCCGGTGTCGGTGCCCAGGGCGAAGGTCGCGGCGCCCGCGGCGACGGCGACGGCGGAGCCGCCGCTGGAGCCTCCGGCGACCCGGTCGCGATCCCAGGCGTTGCGGGTCTGCGGGGTGGTCAGACCGTAGGCGAACTCATGGGTGTGCGTCTTGCCGAGCAGGACCGCGCCGGCCGCGGCCAGGCGGGCGGCGACCGTGCTGTCGGCCTTGGCACGGTGCTCCGCCCGGACCCGGGAGCTGGCCGTGGTGGCCGTGCCGGCGACGTCGATCAGGTCCTTCAGCCCCATGGGGATGCCGTGCAACGGACCGTGCAGTCGGCCGGCTGCGACATCCTGTTCGGCCTCGCGCGCCGCCCGGCGGGCCTCCTCTGCCGTGACGGTGACGTAGGCCTGAAGGTGCGGCTCCACCTGCCCGAGGCGGTCGAGGACGGAGTCCACCAGCTCGACGGGGGACAGCTGTCGTGCCCGGATCGCGTCAGCGGCTGCGGCGATGGACAGTTCATACGGCTGCATCGTTCTTCTCCTCTCCGGCGCGGTAGGCGGCGGCAGGCGGGGTGTCTCCGAAGTCCAGCTCCCGCAGGATCGCGACGACGGACTGGATGTGGTTGGCGGTGGCGGCCACCGCGGCGAGCCGGTCAGCCGGCAGTGGGAGCCCGGCGTGGTCGGCCCAGCGGGCCGCCTCCGATGGCGTGAGTTCGGCAGCGGGCATGAACGTTCTCTCCTGGTCGGACTGGGGCGACGGAGCAGTCCTGGGAACCCACCGCGCCAAAAGCTAACAGTTTGCTTTAGGCGAGACTAGGACCTACGGTGGTTTAAAGCAAACCGATTGCTTTTAGCGGGAGGGGTTCCATGTCCAACGCCACGTCAGACGCAGCCGCGCCATGCCCATGCCCCGCCGCCCGCACCCGCGCGGCTTCCTTCGCTCTCAACGTGTCGGTCGTTGCACTCCTCCTGGCCGCCTCCAGTGCGCCGACGCCGCTGTACCCCCTGTACCAGGACCAATGGGGCCTGACCGCCCTGACGATCACGGTGGTCTTCAGCGCCTACGCCCTGGCGCTGCTGGCGGCCCTGCTCACCGTCGGAGGGCTCTCCGACCACCTGGGGCGGCGGCCCGTCCTGATGGGTGCCCTGGTCCTGGAGGCAGCCTCCATGCTGCTGCTGGCCTCGGCGGACGGCGCCGGGCCGCTCATCGCCGCCCGCATCCTGCAAGGGGCGGCCACGGGCGCCGCCACCAGCGCCGCGGGCGCCGCCCTCCTCGACCTCGAGGACCCCCGGCGTTCCGGCCGGTCCGCCCTGGCCAACAGCATCGCCCCGGTCGTCGGCATGGCGGCCGGCGTACTGGCCTCCACCCTGCTCGTGCGCTTCGTTCCGGCTCCCACGGCCACCGTGTACGTAATCCTGGCGGCACTCTTCGCCGCCCAGACGGTCGCGGTCATCCTGACGCCGGAGACGGCCCACCCGCACCCTGGCACGCTGCGCTCCCTGCGTCCGCAGCTCGCCGTGCCGCCCTCGGCGCGCCGCGCCCTGCTGGCAGCCGGCACCGCAGTCGCCGCCGTCTGGGCGCTGGGCGGCTTCTACTCCTCCCTCGGACCGGCGCTCGTACGCCTGGTGGCCCCCGGCGCCCCGCACGTGTTCGCCGGGATGATCTTCTTCATCGTCAGCGCCGGGGCCGCGCTCACCGTGTGGAGGCTGCGCAGGGCCGCGCCGCTCGCCGCCGCCACCGGCGGAACCCTGGTGGTCATCCCCGCCACGGCCCTGAGCCTGCTCGGTCTGCACAGCGCCAGCCTGACCGCCGTCTACGGCGGGGCGGCCCTGGCCGGCATCGCCTTCGGCGCTGTCTCCCAGGGCGCGCTCCGCATGATGCTCGCCTCGCTCGACGAAGGGGACCGCGCCGCGACCCTGGCCGCCTATTACGTCCTCAGCTACCTGTCCATGAGCCTGCCCGCCATCGCCGCGGGCGCCGCCACCCAGCGCTTCGGACTGCGGACCGCTTCCCTCACCTACGCCTTGGCCGCCGCCCTCCTCGCTGTCGCGGCGGCGGCAGCACTCACCGCGTCTGGACGCAAGGCACTCCACACCACAGACGACCACCTCCGCTGAAACCTCTGAAGAAAAAGGAACGACGGACCATGAACACCTCACCGGCCGACCAGACCACCACCATCCCCTCCTGGACCGTGGGCGCTGTCACCGTCCACCGCATCGACGAGGTCCTCCTGCCGCCCGCGACCGGCCCCTGGCTGCTGCCAGACGCCACCACGGACGTGGTCAAGCACCAGGACTGGCTGCACCCTGACTTCGCCGACCACGAGGGCATCCTGCACATCGACAGTCACAGCTTCGCCTTCACCGTCGGCGGGCTGCGCATCCTCGTCGACACCGGAATCGGCAACGGTAAGGAACGGGCCAACCCCGCGTGGCACAACCTGCGGACCGACTTTCTCGAGCGCCTCACCACTGCCGGCTTCCACCCGGACCGCGTCGATCTGGTGATCCTCACCCACCTGCACGCCGACCACGTCGGCTGGAACACGCAGGAGGTGAATGGCGAGTGGGTCCCTACCTTCCCCAACGCCCGCTATGTCACCTCCCGCGCCGAGCGGGAGTTCTGGGCCACGTACGACATGGAGGAGGCACGCAGGCATATGTTCCGCGACTCCGTGATCCCCGTCGAGGAGGCGGGGCTGCTCGACCTCGTCGACGTCCCAGCCGAGGGGGTCGAGATCATCCCGGGCCTGCGCCTGCTGCCCACGCCCGGTCACACCCCCGGCCACATCGCCGTCCAACTGACCAGCCAGAGTGAGACAGCGCTGATCACCGGCGACTGCATCCACCACCCGGTCCAGTTCGCCCACCCCGCCATCGGCGCCTGCGTCGACATCGACCCGGCGCAGTCCGAGGCCTCGCGCCGCAAGCTGCTCGGCTCCCTCGCCGACACGGACACCCTGGTCCTCGGCACGCACTTCGCGCCGCCCACCGCCGGCCTCGTGCTTACCCACGAGAACGCCTACCGGCTTGCGCCCGTCCCCGCCACTTCAGCAAGACCATCGGTGCGGGCCAAGGGCCTCCGTCACCTGTGATGTGGGGGCCCTCGACTCGAACGAGAAGCGGCGAGCATGGGCTTCGGCAGCGTCCACGTCATGGCCGATTCCTTCCACGGAAGCCGCAGCCCGACCTCCACCCGATCGGTCGGCAGGCCCGACCACCCAAGCGCCGCACTCGCCGCCTAGGATCCGCACCTGTGGCAGAGGTCCCCGATGAAGAGGGGCCGGGGCCCAGATTGGCGCACATGGCTTCTAGGGCTGGAGAATCGCCATCGGCGAGGCGGGGTCCCAGGTCTGGGGCAGGAACAACCGCCAGTTGACCGCCGCCGAGGCATGATCGGACGCCAGGTGCAGCGAGACGCACACCTGGCAGTTGGTGACCTTACCCGCGGTGCCGGTGTACTGCCGCGACACGCACGCCGAGGCGGTGCCGTCCTTCAGGAAGCCGGTGTCGTCGAAGACCAGGGCCTTCGGCCGGATCACCGTTTCCATCTTCCAGGCCAGTTTCGCCCAGATATGGGCCGGGTCCCACGGGCTGGTGGTGACGAAGTGGGCCAGCGCCTGCCGGTTACCGTCCTCCCCGAGCCGGGCGGCCATCGGCTCGACCGACTTGCGCTTGCCGTCGGTCAGCAGTCCACGCAGGTAAACTGCCCCCACCGGCGCTGGTCGTTGCGCGCGAACGGCTCGAACACCTCCGCCGCAATCGCTTCCAACTCACCACACACCGCAGCCATTTCGTCCGGAGTCACACACCCTCAACGCCACACATGACCCGAAATGCACGCACCACCATTACCGACCTGACCAAGCACTACTAGATGTGCTCTAGCTCGCGACCGCCCCGGCCGCGATGAAGCTCACGTCGTCCGGTGGCAGGGCCGCCCCGTCGCCGTCGACGAACGCGATCTGGACGGGGCTGCCCGAGCGGGACCGGCGCAGCACTGAGGGACCCGTGCTGGGCGGGTCGTGCAGGTCGCCCCACTGCTGCAGGGCCGCAAGAGGGACCGCAAGGTCGCGGCCCGCGGGCGTGAGGTGGTAGCTGCGCCGGGTCCGCGACCCGGGCTCCTGGTAAGAGCGCTTGGTCAGCACGCCCGCCTTAACCAGGTGTTCGAGCCGGTCCGTGAGCACGTTGGGGGCGATGCCGAGCGCGCGCTGGAAGTCGGCGAACCGCTCGACGCCGGCCATCAGCGCCTCGCGGATGATGAGGAACGACCACCGATCGGCGAGGACGCCGAGGCAGCGCTCAATCGAGCACACCGGCTCAGGCCGGCGTGTCTCCGTTGCAGGCGACATCCATACAGCGTACCTGAGTTATCAATGACAAGTCAAATCCTTATCGAGAGGCCCGCACGAAAAGGACACCTAGAGGAGTTGACCTGGGCTATTGCAGCCCAATGCTGACTTGCCTACAGCAATTCAGCCCGATACGATTCCCACATGACGACCCAAGACCCGTTTACACCTTCACGTTTTGGTCTGACCCGCCACTCGGATACGTTCTGGCGAGTCACCTTCGACAACGGCCCGCTCAACCTCATCGACGGCCTGATGAACCTCGAGCTGCACCGGCTCCTCGACCAGGTTGAGCAGGACGGACGCGTCGCCGTTGTGCTGTTCGACAGCGCGAACCCCGATTACTTCCTCGCCCACTACGCCGTCCCTACGGACATGAGCCCGCTCGAGGTGCTGCAGCCGCCCGCCGCGCAGCCGTGGCTGCACTGGGCCAGCCTGCTAATCCGGCTGAGCAAGGCGCCGGCCGTCACGATCAGCGCGCTCCGCGGTCGCGCACGCGGGGCCGGCAGCGAGTTCGCACTCGCGACCGACATCCGCTTCGCCAGCCGCGAACGGGCCGTGCTCGGACAGTTCGAGGTCGCGCTCGCGGCGATCCCCGGCGGCGCCCCCTCGACCCGCCTGCCCGGCATCGTCGGCCGGGGCCGGGCGTTCGAAATCGTCCTCGGCGGCGAGGACTTCGACGGCGAGCTGGCGGAACGCTACGGATACGTCAACCGAGCCGTCCCCGACGATGGGTTTGTCTCGTTCGTCGATGCCTATGCCGAGCGCGTCTCCCGCTTCGACCGCCGCACGCTGATCGACATCAAGGACTCCATCAACGCCGCATCGCTGCCCGACGACGTGCAGCTGCTGGCGCTGATGCGCGCATTCGGCGACGCGATCGCCAGGGAGCCCGCGACCTCGCTCATTCCCGCGGCCACCGCGGCGGGCTGGGGACAACCGGGCGAGTTCGAACGGAACATGGGTACCCGCATCGCCGAACTGACGGCAGACAAGTCCAACTAACCTCGCGCTTTCACGAGTGTGCTCGTCCATACCTTGATCAAATAAGCGGAGATGGCTCCTGACCTGCAACGATGGGACTTGTCTAGGGTCCTGTTGGCTGCACGGGAAGAAGCACTCTCCAGGTGAGCAACCGGTCGGTGCGGACCCGATCTACCGGTTCGCGGCTTCGCGAGAGGCGATCCGGTTCGTGCGACCGACCGCGCGACCCACCGCGTTGCGCACCGCGAGGCCCGGCCGAGTGCGGGGCACCATGAGCCTGGAGAGCAGACCGACGCGTCGCTGCCGCGGGCCTACCTCACGGCGGAGCCGTGACTCGTAGGCGGCGAAGGCGCGAGCGTGATCACCGGGATGGGCGGCGAGCTCTTCTGCGAGGGCGTACGCGCCCGCCATCGCCATGCTGGACCCGTCGCCCAGCAGGGCTGTCGCCGCCGCCGCGTCCCCGAGCAGTACGACCCGTCCGCGGGACCACGAGGGCATCCGGACGGTGGTCAGGGGGTCGAAGAACGGAGCCGGGTGGTCGAGGAACGCCGCCACGAGTTCCGGTGCCCGCCACCGCACGTCGGCGTAGGCGTCGGCCACGGTCTGCTTGTGAAGGGCGATGTTCTTGCGGTCGTGGGGCGCCGGCTGTGCGGCCCGGAAGGTGAAGATCGCGAGCGGGGTGGTCCGCGAGGGGTGGACGACCAGCATCCGGTTCGGCACAGTCAGCATCGTCATCTCGCTCGGGTCCTCGATGGCGTCGGGTTCCAGCGGGACGGTCGCGCCGTACAGGCCCAGGTCGCTCACGAACTGCCGCTCGGGTCCGAATACCAGGCGCCGTACGGTGGAGTGCGTCCCGTCGGCACCGACTACCAAGTCGAAGCGCCGTGGCGCGGACCGCCGGAAGGTGACGTCGACCCCACCTCCGTCCTGGTCGAGAGCGGTGACCGTGTCGTCGAACAAGAACTCGGCCTCGGTCTGCGCCGACCGGTGGAGCACCTCGGACAGATCGGCTCGGGTCACTTCGACCGTCGGCGGCTCGTCCGAGGTGAGCGGGAGTTGCAGGATTCGCCTGCCGCCGGGGTCGAGCAGGGTCAGCGACCGATTGCGGGTGGCGAGCCCGCGGAGCTGCGGGAGGATGCCCATGCGGTCGGCGACCGGGATCGCGGGCCCCTTCACGACGATCGCGCTACCACCGGAGCGCAGCTGACGGGCATGTTCGATGACCGTCGGCCGGTAGCCATTCCGGGAAAGCCAGTACGCGAGTGCGGGCCCTGCAATTCCGGCACCGACTATCAGCACCTCGGGCTTCTTCATGACGATGACCTCTCGGAGTGTCGATGACCAGGTCCGCGGCGAGTGCCGGGGCCGGGTCTCAGGGCGCGACGGCACGGGGCAGCACAACCGGACCAAGGTACGAAACATTTCGTACCTCAGTGGAGCACATCCTTCAGGTACGATTCAAGTCGTACCTGAAGGGGGTGCCGCGTGACCGGGAAGAACCTGGTCGGCCCGGAGGCCGATGCGCTGGATCTGGGTGCGGTGTTTCGCGCCCTCGCCGACGAGCACCGTCGTTCGGTGATGACGGAGTTGGCCTCCGACCGCAGCGACAGCGAGCGGGGCTGCAACTCGTTCAATCTTCCGATCTCGAAGCAGACCCAGACCCACCACTTCCGCGTCCTGCGCGAGGCAGGTCTCATTGACGAGATCGACTACGGCAACCGCAAGGGCATCCGACTACGACGCGCGGACATCGAGAAGAGATTCCCCGGGCTGCTCGCGCTCCTGGAAACAGAGCCCCCGGGCGGTACCGCTCCTCGCTGAGTGTGCGACATCCCGCCAGTTCCTCTGAGCCTTGCTGAGCCCTTGTCCCCGTGGCCAGGGTGTTCTGTCTCCTTGGGATGTTCTTGGAGCTGGTGACGTAACTTCAGGATTCTTGAAGCGTTCTCACTTCGTCCGATCGATCTGTGATCGGGGTGAAGGCGAGGAGGCTCGGGTTGGCACTGGCAGCCGTACGCGATCTGCGCGAGTTCCGCGATCCGGTCTCGGCGGAGGATCTGGAGCAGTTCGAGACCGACGTGCTCGCCGGGTTCGTCCTCGCGCGGGCTTCGGCGGGGCTGGCGGACGGCACCATCCGCGGGGACGTCGGGCACCTGGACCAGATGCGGGCATGGTTCGGCCAGCCGCTGTGGGACATGGAGCCGGCCGACGCCGACGGGTACTTCGGGAAGGTGCTGCGGGGCTCGCCGAGCGGCACCCGGCTGGCTCGCGCGCAGGCGCTGACGACGTACTTCCTGTTCCTGGAACTGCGGCACAAGGTCGAGATCCATCGGATGACCGGTCGGGTCGTCGAGTGCCCGATCGACGAGATGAACCGGCCGCGGGGATCCAAGGACGCCGCCCTGCGGATCCCGCCGACCGAGCCGGAGATCAAGACACTGTTCACCGGCTGGGGCGGCGAGCTGGCGACCTGCCGCAAGTTCGCCCCCACCGCGCGGAACTACACCGCATCGAAGCTGATCTCGCAGGTCGGACTCAGGGTGAGCGAGGCATGCAAACTCGACCTGGCCGACATCAAGTGGGACCTGGGCCGTTTCGGCAAGCTCCATGTGCGCCACGGCAAGGGCGCCCGCGGGTCGGGCCCGCGCGAGCGGATGGTGCCGCTGATCAACGGCGCCGACCGCACGCTGCGGTGGTTCATCGAGGACGTGGGGGGCCAGTTCGACGACGACCACACCCGACCTGGTGCCCCGCTGTTTCCCTCCGAGCGCAAGAACTCCGACGGTTCCTCGCGCCGCGTCGGCGATGACGCCTTGCGCAACGGTCTGGCTGCGGCGGCGGAATCCCATCTCCCTGGCTGGGCCGACACGCTGACGCCGCACGTCCTGCGGCACTTCTGCGCGTCCGAGCTCTACCTCGGCGGGCTTGATCTGCTCGGGATCCAAGCGGTCCTCGGACACTCCTGGATCGCCACCACGATGCGGTACATCCACGTCCAGCAGACCAGGGTCGAGGACGCCTGGGTGACCGGGCAGCAGCGGGCCGCGAAGCGGCTGGAAGGACTGATGGGATGAAGTGGAACCTGCGGCTGACCGCCGCGAACAAGGGGATCTGGAAGGCGTCCGAGCTCCAGCGGAGCCTGGCCGAGCACGGCTTGGCGATCTCGGCCGGGAAGATGTCCGGCCTTTGGTCCGGCCAGCCGGTCTCCCTCAAGCTGGAGGACCTGGACGTGATCTGTGTCGTGCTCGGCTGCGAGATTGGCGATCTGCTGATTCCCGAGCCCGGGCAAGTCAGCCGCCCGGGGCAGCAGGCTGGAGTCCAGGAGGCCACGACCGGCTCGATGGTGGCCCCGGCCGTCGTGCCCAAGCGCCGCGACGGCCGTTCCCTGCCGCCGATGTGACCTGTCACCATTACCATGGGGAAGATCAGCGAGAACAAGCCAGCGGCCTCCTGCTCGGGCTGTTTCGCCTGGGGGCAGCTGCCCGGCCGGTTCTGCCGCGGCTGCTATACCTACGGCCAACTGCACGCCGTCGGCGCGTGCATCGGCTGCCGACGGCAGGTCCCGGTCGGTGACAAGCACGGCTACTGCCGCCTCTGCCGGGCCCAGGCGACGTGGGCGATCAAGGCCAGCGGCAAGGCTTCGGTAATCGAGCCGTACCTGCGGCGGGTGACCTGCCAGCAGCTGTTCTTCGCGAACCTCCAGCGACCCAAGAACGGAGGGCCCCGGATCGGCAAGGCCGGGCGGCGCGTGCTGAAGCCGCCGCCCGTTCCCCGGCTCATCGTCGCCCTGGCCGCCGTTCACGCGGCACGGCCGAAGATGATCCGCACCATGCAGTTGGAGGACGTCGACCTGGGCAACCGGCGCATCACCGTCGGCGGTCACGTCCGCCCGCTCGACGACCTCACCCGCCGTGCTGTCCTGGACTGGCTCGACCACCGCCGCAGCCGCTGGCTGAACACGGCCAACCCCCACCTGCTGATCACCCAGAAGACCGCCGTCGAACTCGGGCCGGCCGGCAAGCTCTGGACCACCCGGGCCACCCGCAACCTCACCGCCACCCTGGAGCGGCTCCGCGTTGACCGTCAGCTCGAAGAGGCCCTCACCCACGGCGCCGACCCGCTCCACCTCGCGCTCGTCTTCGGCATCGACGAGAAAACCGCCATCCGCTACGCGGACTCGGCCCGTCAACTTCTCCAGGCCGACCTCGAAGCCGATCCCGCGTGTTCGCCGCGAACCCACGGGTCAACCCCCGACAATGGCAGTCTCGGACCCTCGGGTTCCCGCTGAAGAAGCTTCAGTTTCCGCGAACTCGCGGGGATCTGGGGGTGTGACCGAGATACGCGCCAAAGGGGCAACAAGATGATCTTGAAGCCCTGAGCTCCCGGCTGTCGGCGTACTGGTCCTGCTCCCCAGCCGGGTACAGACGAACGTGCTCAGTTCGCCGGACGCCACAGAGCCCAGGGCACCCGGTGACCCACGACATCATCGATCTCGACGAGCGCCACCGGATCGACGATCTGGACATCCGCACCCCGGCCGCCGGACAAGGAAACACCCACCGCCGAATCAGACGCCTTCGCGCAGGTACAGGTCGCGCAGCAGGCCGATCTCGCCGCCGTGATGTGTGACCTCTTTCAGAGCGTGCAGCGAAAGCTTCAGATAGGTCTCATCGGCCCAACCGCCCGGTCCCATGCCTATCGGCGCCAGGAGGCGCTTGTCGCCGAGGGCTGCGACACAGGAGATGAAGTGCTCCCAGTCCTCGGCCAGCGCCTGGACGCCTTCTTTTGCGGTGCCCGGCCACTCGTGGCGGTCGCCGAACTCGGGAACGTCCTCGAAGAAGTGGATCACATAGCCGCGCAGGCAGAGGCTGCCGATGTGCCAGATGCGCCAGGCGATCGTCGTGAAGGGGTCTGGTGCCTCCGGACTCGATTCCGGAAACAGCGTGGCGACGCGGAAGACACCGTCGTCGCCAGGGCGGATGCTGATGCAGTCGCTGACCGGCTCCCAGAGGTACTCGGCGTCGGTCAGGCCCTCCAGGCGCTCGAACAGCCGGAATCGAACGTTTTCGAAGATCGCGAGAAGGTCGCGCGTGACGGGGTCGGGCACGATCATGTCAGCCAAGTCAGCTCCAGGGCACGGTGGTTCCGGGGCGGCCGGGATGATCAGGATGGACGGGTCGGTCGGCTCGGTCAACTGCCGCCGCCTCGTAGTGCGTCACCGCGCAGCCCAGCGTTTTCACATGGAAGGGGAGGCGGCGGTGTGGGGTGCGGTGTTGCTACTGGCAGGTCTCGCCGTCCTCGGGGCCGGCGCCCATGAGGCCACGATCCACGGCCGTCGGGATCTGGATGCTCGCCAGCGGCCATTGAGCCTGTTCCTCAGATCAGAGCTCGGACGGCCCCGGCCCCGACCACCGAGAGGCTGGGGACGTTCGTCTGTACCTACCTGGGTACGTTCGGGCGTACGCCAACACCGGCCCCCGTCACCCATTCGGCTCAGTGTCGTTGGTGGTGATGTTGAGCGTCTGCCAGCGGCAGAACACCGGCCGGACCGGGCTCGGCGATCACTACAGTCCAGTCTCATGACGAAGATTACGACGCGTACGGTCGAGTACCCGGCCGACGGTTTGACGATGATCGGGCACCTCGCGCTCCCGGCCGGTGTCGACCGCCGACCCGCGGTGCTGCTCGGACCAGAGGGCATGGGGCTCAGCGACGTCGAGCGCCGCCGGGCCGATGCTCTCGCTGAGCTGGGATATGTAGCGCTGGCCTTCGACCTTCACGGCGGACGCTATTTGGGTGACCCCGAGGAGATGCTGGCCCGTTGCCTGCCACTGCTCGCTGATCCCGACCGGATGCGGGGCATCGGCCATGCGGCGCTCGACGTGTTGCGCACCGAACCGCGGACCGACCCCGACCGGATCGCCGCCGTCGGCTACGGCACCGGGGGCGTCGTCGGGCTGGAACTCGGGCGCGACGGCGTCAGCCTGCGCGCGATCGGGACAGTCAACGCACTGACCACGGGCCGACCGGGCGAGGCGGCGCGCATTCGCTGCCCGGTGTGGGCCGGGGTCGGGTCGGAAGACCCGATCATGCCGCCCGCACAACGGAACGCGTTCACCGCTGAGATGCAGGCTGCGGGCGTCGACTGGCGCCTCGCGGTCTACGGCGGCGCCTTGCACGCCTTCCACCACCCGCCGGTCGACCACCCCGTGGTCCCCGGCGTCGGTTACCACTCACGGCACGCGCAGCGAGCCTGGCGCGATGTCGTCGACCTGCTCGCCGAGTGCCTGCCCGTGACGGAGGATCTGGGGGCATGATCCAGGTAAGCATGCTGGCGCCGGGCCTGGTCGGCGTCGGGCACTGACAGTCCCCTCCCCTCAAGTCCGCACAGCAGAACCGCATTCGGGCGGATGCTCGATCGCGGAGACGCGGTCGCCCGGCACGTCTCGGAGCGCGACCCTTGCCGCCCGCAGTCGCAGGTGAGTCCGAGCGCATCAGGGCCTCAAGACCATCTCGTTGCCCTTTGGCGCGTATCTCGGTCACACCCCTGCTGGAACAGACCGCCGAGACCGGCCCAGCGGGTTGACCACGAACCCACGGGTCCAACCGCCAGAATCAAGGAATCCACCCGTGGGTTCGCGGTGAAGAGCCTTCAGTTTCCGTGAACCCACGGGCCTCTAGGCCCTGGTGTCCTAGCTCAGACACCAGCCGCAAAGTAGGTCGCGGGTAGCCGGATGCGTCCCGTTTCCCGGTCCGGGGCGCCGTCGTTGGTCTGATCGCGTGATCGAGTGATCGAGGCCAGAGGGGCGGGCGTGCGGCAAGAGTGGTCGCCAGAGGAGCTGTTGGCGAACTGGACGCTGGTAGACGGCGACTGGGACCTGGTGGCAAACAAGAGCGGGGCGACCCGGCTCGGCTTCAGCCTGTTGCTGAAGTTCTTCGAGCTGGAAGGCCGGTTCCCTGATGTGCTGGAAGAGGTCCCGCCGGTCGCGGTGGAGTACGTCGCCGATCTGGTGAAGGTCCCGGCCACCGACTTCACGGAGTACACGCTGGTCGGCCATTACCTTCACGACGGTGAAGGCCCCGGCAGCCCGCATTACCGCCGGTGTCACCGTCGAGGTCAGCTGCCGACGGGGTACCGGCTGGTGATCGCGACGCGGTTGAAGGCGTTCATCACGGTTGCCAGCCAGGCGATTGCCGAGACCTGGTCTGTGGTGAGTATGGCCGCGGCGGCGTTGTAGTCCTCGTCGCTGACGTGTCCGTCCGGCACGCGTGTGATCGCCTCGGTCAGGCGGAGGGCGGCGCGGTCGGTCTCGGAGAAGTAGCCGGTCTCTTCCCATCCAGGCAGCACGGCGATCCGGTCGGGGTTTTCGCCCTTCTTGAGGGCGTCGCGGGTGTGCATGCGCAGGCAGAACGCGCAGCCGTTGATCTGGGAGGTGCGGATCTTCAGCAGCTCGACCAGGAGTGGGTCAAGGCCCGCTGCGGCGGCGGTCTCTTCTACCTCCGACGACAGGGCGATGAGGGCCTTGTAGGCGGCCGGGTTCTGCTTGCCGATGTTGACGCGCTGGATGTCGGTCATGGTTCCTTCGATTTGTTCGTGTGGCCCTGCGTCGCGCTTCGGGCGCGTCTTGGTGGCCGGTGGGGTGTGTTCCGGCAAGGGCCGAGTTCGTGGGGAGCGTTGCTGCCCGCTGCGTGCCCCGGGCTACGCTCTCGGGTCGTCGACCTTGAGCTTGTCTCCGGTATTGGAGACGAAGATGACCAGGAGCTTGGCCCGTTCGGTCCGGCTGGTGTTCTCGGCGAGGACGTGGTGGGCGCCTGGCTGCTCGACCCAGTTCTCGCCCTGGTAGTAGGTGGTCACGGGCTTGCCGTCGAGCTTGCTGCGCACGGTGCCTTCGAGGACGTAGGCGTAGACGAATGCCTGGCCGTGCCGGTGCGGCACGGCGCGTGCGCTGGGCGGGAAGTCGACGACCGCAGAGGTGAACGTCTTGCCCTTCACGTTCGGCAGGGCCTGCTGGAGCAGGGGGGTCAGGGTTTCGGTGGGGTGCTTCGATGCCGCGGTGGCGGTCGGCGTCTTGGTGTGGGTGGGCTGGGCCGAGGCGGTACAGCCGGTGGCCCCAGCCAGCGTGGCGACGGCCAGGAGGCCGCCGGCGATCCGCATGGTGATCACGAGGGGTCTCCTGTTCAGTCTTCGGTGATGCGGATGATCGTCTTACCGGGGGTGCGCGGGGCGGGGGCGAATGCGGCGGGTGCTTCGGCGAGTGGCCGCACGGCGCCGACGATCGGCTTGAGCCGTCCGTCCCTCAGCCGCGTAGCGAGGTCGATGAGCCGGGCACGGTCGGGTTCGACCACGAAGAAGACGGCCCGCCCGTCCTTGGGCTGGACCTTGGGCGGCATGGCGATGGTGACGAGCGCGCCACCGGCCCGGACCAGGGTGGCCGAGCGGTCGAGGATGTCGCCGCCGATCACGTCGAACACGACGTCGGCCTCGCCGGCGTCCTCCAGCTTCTCGGTCTGCAGGTCCAGGAAGGTGTCGACGCCCAGGGCGAGTGCCCTGTCCCGGTCGGAAGCCCGGCCGGTGCCGATGACGCGGGCGCCGGCCTCGCGGGCGAGCTGTACCGCGATCGAGCCGACGCCGCCCGCGGCACCGTGGATCAGGACGGTCTGGCCGGTGGTAAGGCGGCCGTGGTCGAACAGGCCCTGCCAGGCGGTCAGCCCGGAGATCGGCAGTGCGGCGGCCAGGGTGTGGTCGATGTCCGCCGGCAGCGGCGCGAGGTTGCGAGCTTCCACCGCGGCGTACTCGGCGAGCGAGCCGTTGCGGGTCCAGTCAGCCAGGCCGAACACCCGCTGGCCGACACTCAGGCCGGTGGTGCCGTACCCCAGCTCTACGACGACACCCGACAACTCGTGCCCGGGCACGCTTGGCGTCCGGTCACGGCCTGCGCGATCGGCCCACGTGCCCGGCCAGTCCAGCTCGCCAGGGGTGAAGCCCGCCGCGTGCACCCGCACGATGACGTCGTTCTCGGCCGCATGGGGGTAGGGCATGTCCGTCAGGGACAGCCCGGCAAGACCGGCGTCACGGTCTCGAACAGTGATGGCTTGCATACAGGTCCTTACTGGGAGGGGCGACTCGAGCGCGCAGCCCGTTCACACACAGGGCTCATAGCGGCTCGTCATCGGGAAGATGCAGCAGGTGGATGTATGCCGTTCCGCATGATCGATTTCACCTGCTCGCGCATTCCTTCGTCGCCCGTTTTGCGTTCTCATCAGGGAGACGAGGTAGCCCCTCCGGGTGTGACAGCTCAGACGCGCAGGAGTTTGTCGGGATTGATGACCCTGCGGTACGCGGTGATCAGACCGTCTGTGATCTGGACCGTGTCGACGGAGTAGACCCGGCCTTCGCGGTAGAACACCAGGGCGAGCTCGCCGCCGACCTCGGCGAAGTCGATGCGGTCCGGGTGCCACTGGCGCCCCACACGCACCATGACCTCGGCGACGCGCTCGCCGCCGCGGATGAGCTTGCGTGCCGCGGAGACCTTGCCGCCGCCGTCGGTGACGTAGACGGCGTCCGGGTGTAGGAGCCTGACCAAGCCGGCCAGGTCCCCGGCCTCGTATGCGGAGCGGAAAACCGCGAGGACGCGTTCGCGTTCCGCCTTCGACGCCTGCGGCATGGACTGCTTCGTCTTGGCCACCCGCCGTCGCGCCCGAGAGGCCAGCTGCCGGGCACCCGGCACGGAGACGTCCAGCACTTCGGCGATCTGGCCGAACTCAAGACCGAAGACATCGTGCAGGACGAAAGCCACCCGCTCCGGCGGGGACAGCTCCTCCATGATCAGCAGCATCGCCGAACCGACGGACTCATCGACGAGTACCGGCTGCGACGCGTCCGGCCCCGTCAGCAGCGGCTCAGGCAGCCATGGCCCGACATAGGTCTCCCGACGGACCCGGGCACTCTTGAGAATGTCGTACGACCGCCGCGCGGCCACCGTCACCAGCCAGGCCCGCAAATCACCGATGCCCTGCAGATCCGCTCCGGCCGCCCGCAGCCACACATCCTGGGTCACGTCCTCGGCATCGGCCACACTCCCCAGCAGCCGGTAGGCCACACCGAAAACCGCGGGCCGGTGCCTCTCCCATCCGGCTCCGAGCGAGTCCTCCTGCTCAGACCGTCCGGGCCCGTGCCCGTCACCCATACAGATCGCAACCTCCTCCAGCTTGCGGATCCAGCGTAGCCATCCGAACTCGGGATCTTCGCAGACAGCTCCGCCAGCCCGCACGCTCGGACCGATGACGTAGGGCGGTGTTTCATAGGTGGTCACCTGTGAAACACGTGATCGTCCGACAGTCCACCTTCAGTGTGCCGACCCCTGCCGTACGCAAACCGGGGTCGATCTGGACCGAGCTGCCCCGGCCCGTGAGCGCTGGCACCGAGCCGGTCGGGCACGTCCGCCTCGGCTATGCCCGCGCCTCGACCGCCCGGCAGTCCCTCGACGCGCAGCTCGACTCCCTCGCCGAGACCGGGGTGACGCGCGTCTTCTCGGAGAAGATCTCCACCCGCGCCACCCGGCGCCCCGAGCTGGAGGCCGCCGTGAAACTCGCCGGGGAGATCCGCTCCTCCGGCGTCGCCGTGACCCTCGTCGTCCACGAGCACAAGCGGCTCGGCCGCGGCATCGAGCTGGCCATGCTCGCCGAAGAACTGAAGGCCAGCGACGTCGGCCTGGAGTTTCTCACCGGCGAGCTGAAGGGCTCACACGACCCTTCCGGGATCGTGTTCACGGTGCTCGCCGCGATGTCCGGTATGGAGCGCGAGTACATCCGCGACCGTACCCTCGAAGGCCACGAGTCCGCCCGCAAGCGCGGCAAGACCATTGGCGGCGCGGGCGTCACCGACCACGGGTGGGGAGTACTGGAAAGACAAGGCTCTGCCGAGCGTGTTCAAGCACGAGCTACTGAAGCGCTATTTGCCTCAGTTCGGCGGCATGACAGGGTCTCAGTCGCAAGACAAGCGCGTGGTCTATCTGGACGGGTACGCAGGTGAGGGCCGCTACGAGAACGGCGAGCCCGCTTCGGCGGAGATTGCCCTGCGGGTCGCCTCCCACTTCCGCGCCCGGCACGGGATCACCGTGGAGTGCTTCTTTACGGAGGCACAGCAGAAGTCGTTCGAGCGGTTGAACAAGGTCGTCGAGCACTACCGGGCCAGCAGGGTGCTGGCGCATGCCCGCCGCGGTGAAGTCGACGCAGTTCTCGACAGCGTGGTTCAGCGGGCTGCGCGCGCGCCGCTGTTCCTCTTCCTGGACCCGTGCGGGCTGGTTCTGCCTCAGCGTCGGCTCGTGGATGTGCTGGCCCGGCAGCGGCCGGAGAAGAAGCCACCGACCGAGTTGCTGATGAACTTCAGCATGATGGCCGTGTGGCGCCTGGGTGGTCACGTCCGCTCCCCGAACGGCAACGAGAGGTCGCTGCAGCGCTTCGACGATGTGTGTGGCGGCACCTGGTGGCGTAAGTACTTCGCCGAAGCCGCTGCCCCACCGCGAAAGAGGGTGCCGCTGAGGACGCCATCGAGGCCGTGGCAGCCGAGTACTCCCGTCTGCTTGCCCAGCGCACCGGCATGTTCGTGCAGTCGGTACCGGTCTCCCACGATGCGCACAAACGCGCTGTCTACCGGCTGGTCTTCGCCACCCGCAGTCAGTACGGCCTGTGGGTGTTCGGCGACTCGGTCGCCCGGGCCCGCGACGAGTGGTGGAAGACGCTGGACGCGCGCGAGGAGAGCGAGGGGAAGCTAGCGCTGTGGCCCATGCGTCCGGACCCGAAGGAGGTCGCACTCGGGGCGATTCCCAAGATCGCGGACAACCTGGAGAACCTTCTGCTGCGCAGCCGACGGCCGGTCAAGCTCGTGGACCACACGCTGGAGATCTTCGGGGACTTCTATGGGCAGGTGACCGAGCCGGCAGTGCGCAAAGCGGTACAGCGCCTGCACGAGCAGGGCAAGACGCCGAGCGACGGTGCGGGCGTGAAGAGGACCCGGGAGATCACGGTCCATCCCAGGAGTGCCGCCGCATGACGAGCCGGGTCCGGGCAGCGCTCTGCCCGGACCTGCTCACACGGCCACCGGCAGCGGCATCTGGTCCCAGGTACGGCCGTCCAGTTCGCGGCCGCCTGTCTTCGGCGTGCGGCCGCCCCACTGCTTGAAGAAGAACGCCACCTGCGCCTGCTGGCAGGTATCACGGATCTGGGTCACCCATGCTTCATCCAGCGGCCGATGCCCCGGCCCCGATTCGCCTCCCGCGATGACCCAGTCGATCGCTGTCAGTTCCAAGCCGTCCAAGGGACCCAGCAGCGGCTCACACGACAAGAATTTCACCGCCGCCGGCACCTGCCGCAGGTCGTCCACGCGCGGCAGTTCCTTCGCGCTCTCCACCGAGACGCCCATCCACAGGTTCGCCGGCCACTCCAGGCGGTCGGCTACCTGCCGCAGGCGCCGCGCCCGTTTGGTCAGGACCTGGTAGGTGTGCTGCGGAGTGTCCGCGATCACGTCGAAGACGCGGCGTACATAGTCGAGCGGCACCCTGGCATGAAACAGGTCGCTCATCGAGTTCAGGAACACGGTGCGCGGGCTCTTCCATCCGTACGGCACCGTCAGCGCGTCTGGGTGCACCGTCAGCCCGAAACCGGGCCCGGACGTCCGCGGGTCGCCGTCGGCCTGGTACTTCGGCGAGCCCATCGCCTTCAAGCGCTTCGCCAGCGTCAACGCGTAACAGTTATCGCAGCCTTCGGAAACGCGGTCACATCCCGTGGTCGGGTTCCACGTCGCCTCAGTCCACTCAATCGAACTGCGATCACCCACGGCCGGCCCTCCATCTCCTCGAACCGAGCCTGTCCACCCGTGCCGCTGGGGCTTGTCGTGCCCAACGAGACGGCTCACGACCGGTACCGGCATCCAACCACTCGGCTTCCACGCGGCTCCCGCCACCCCTTTCTTCGAACGGGTGTACCCATCCTGTGAGGTGTTCTGCCCGCTGTAAAGGCGTCGTCACGCGGCGAATCCGATGTTGGTGACGTATTCGTACTGGCCCCACTGGGAGCCGAGGTCGGCGACCTGGTCGATCCAGGCGTCGTCCAGCTCCTGCTCGTCGCCGGCCACCCACGCGGCGACGATCCGGTCCCACCGCCGTACGTTCAGCGTCCGGAACTCCACGGGCCGCTGGCGCGGTCGGGAGACCTGTGACTGGTTGAGCGGGTGGAACTCCACGCGGGTGCCGCGGCCCTCGCGGTTGAGGCGGGCGAGGAGGTAGCGGGCGACGTTCTCGCGCCGGACGGTGCGGTAGGCCTGCTCGATCCGTTCCAGGTTCTGGCGGGAGGGCTGGCGGGTGCCGGCGAGCCAGGCCCGGATGGTGCGGTCTGTCGCGGTGAGGCCCGCCTTGCGGGCGGCGGCGCGGGCGTGGTCGCTGCGGGTGAGGTAGTGCAGGCGGGCGAGCAGGCCTCGCCGGGTGGTGATCGGGGTGGTGATGTAGCCGGCGAGGGCGTCGAGCTGGCGGGCGACGGCCTGGTGGCCCTTGATGCCGCGGGCGCCGTACTTGCCGAAGTCGATGTTCCGCTCGGGCATGTCAGGCCTCTTCCGGTGCGGTGGGGTCGGCGCTGGTGACGGTGTAGACGTCCTTGACCTTCACGTCGGTCACGCCGCGCCCTTCGGGGAAGATGGCGCGCCAGTCGCCGATGACGTGCAGTTCGTCGGTGCCCATGGCGCGGACCACCATGAGGCCTTCGTCGTAGGCGCGGTGGGCCTTCCACCACAGGTTGGCGAAGGCCTGCGAGCGGATCAGGTGCATCCAGTCGCTGCGGTAGAGCTCGCGGTTGTAGTTGGACTCGCCCATGGTCGAGACCAGTTTGGAGTACATGGCCTTGACGTACTCCAGCGTCACCTCGTCGCCGTCGGCGATCGCCGTGTCCCGGGCGCCTTTCAGTGTGATCCGGAACTTCTCCAGCAGGCCCTCCGTGGCCCCCGACGTCCAGGACTCGTGAATCACCGGAGGGTCGCACAGCCGGTACTTCGGGCCGGAGATCCGCAGGAGCAGGCGCAGGGTCGGCTCCGTCACCCACAGCGGGCCGGGTTCGTCCCGGCTGCCGATCGGGTTGGGCAGCACTTGGTCGTGGTCCCAGTCGGGCGGGGTGATCAGGTGGATGCCGGCGCGGCGCCGGTCGTGCTCGCCGCCGGTGGAGTGCTCCAGCTGACCGAGCGGCAGATGCGTCTTCAGCGCGCTCAAGTATGCCCCGTTGATGTCCAGCGCGGTCACTTCGTGCTCGCCGGCCGGGAGTTCGGGCCGGGTCCACTTCGGGCGGGCCTCCCAGACCTGGTCGGCGCCCTTCGCGGTCTGCTTGCGCAGTACGTCGGGCAGCCACGGGTGGGCAACCACGTCGTAGCGGCCGCCCTTGCGGGACTGGTCCAGCAGGGCCATCGCGTCCGGGATCGCCCGCTTCACCAGGGCCGCCGTGGCGTCGGCGACGTCTCCGCCGTGTTCGGCGAGCGCGGCCGCGACCGCCGAGGTGATCTGCCCGGCGAGCGGGTCCGGGTCGTCGGCGGGCCGTACCCGGCGCCCGGCCGCAACGACCTTCACCCCCTGCCGCCCCTGCGGGGCCTGCCGCGCCCTGCCGGCGCGGCCACGACCATCCGCTGCCTCAGCCGGAACGGCCGTCGGCGCGGGCTGCGGCTGCGGCTGCGGCTGCGGCTGCGGCTGCGGCTGCGGCTGCGGCTGCGGCTGCGGCTGCGGCTGCGGCTGCGGGGCCAGTGGTACGGCGGTGCACTCCGCGGGGTCCAGATGCTGCGGGAATCCGGCGACCTGATGGCGGGCCGGCTGCCCGCACAGCACGCACGGCTGCGGTACGACCAGTTCGTCCTGATCGCCGTCGCCGGCGTCCTGGCCCGCCGTCCGCCCTGCATCCGCGACACCCTCGTCCTCGGGTTCGTCGGCAGGGGCTTGCCCGGCCGTCTCGGCGGCCAGTTTGGCCTTGGCTCCCTCGAGGAAGTAGGCGTACTTCGATCTCGTCTCGCCGCTCGGGTCCCGCCCGGACTCCCAGCCCCCGACCGTGGAGGGGCTCACCCCCAGCGCCTGAGCAAGCTGGGTACGCGAGAGGTTCAGCTCCTCACGCAGAATGCGCCGCTCCCCGGCGGGCGGCAGCGGGACCTCCTTTCCAGCCCCGGCAAGGAGTGCGTCGATCGCGCCGAAGTCCGTCATCACACCCCTCCCCCGGCAGCCGCAGGACGCCGGGTGCCGGCCTGGTGGCCGGAGGCGCGGCGGCGTGCGGCGGGCAGCGCCTCGGTGGCTCGGGTGGGGCCCGCCAGGAGGTCCAGGACGTCGATGCCGTAGTGCGCGGCGACCGCCTCGCAGTCCGCCAACGTCCAGGCCGCAGCGCCACGCTGACGACGGCTCACCTGAGCCTGACTCACCCCCAGGACAGCCCCCAGCGCGGACTGCGATTCGCCGGTCGCATACAGGAGCGCCGCCACCGACGATCTCATCCGCTCCTCGAGACCCATACTCATAGAGCCAATCTTACCAGTTATCTCTCATCTTCTATTCGCTTAACGCATTATTGATCACGGGGTTGACTCAACCCGGTGCCGAGTAATCGCGCAAAGCTTCGGCATGACCAGCCCTCGGGCGGCCGCTCGTCATAGCCGCTCACAGGGGCAGCAGGAGGGACAGGAAAGCCGGTCGGTCGCGGAGCCGGGAAGAGCCCGCCGGGGCGCCGCGAGAACAGGCCGCCACCGCGACCGCCGCTTTGCTTGATCCGCTCGGTATCCGTTGCGAAAGCGCCCGCCCAGGACGGCGGACACGAGACCGTGGTGGGATGACCCATCACCCCGGCGTGCTGCGGACCGCTCCCCTACAGGGAGAAACGACCTCGTCGCTGATTTGCCGCCTCGCGAGCCGCTACGGGATGGAAGCGAAGGTGTTGCGCTCCTGCTGGCACTGGCGCAACTACCAGCCCGGGCACGGTGGCGGGGGTGCCCGGGCCGACGCCGAGGTGCTGCTGAACGCAGCCGGACGGCAGCTGCTGGCAGGCCTGTGCGGCGTCAGGGAAGACGTGCTGGCGCGGGCCTTGCCGTCCTGGGAACAGCAAGACGCCAAGCTGACCGCCGAAAAGGACGGAGTGCCGGCGGCAGTGGCGCATCGGCGGCGCGGTCGCCGGGCCGGTGGCATTCGGCTGCCGCCTGTGCACCGCCCGGCGTACGGGGACGGTCGTACGGGTGGTGCAGTACGCGCCGCTCTGGTCCCGGGTGTGCGTCCGGCACGGGCGGTGGCTCCTGGACGCGGACGCCGACCAGCCCCTCGAGCATCTGGACGTGCGGCAGCTGCCGGAGGTGACCGCTGCGCAGCAGCGGTGGACCGGGGTGGCGCGGCGGGCGGTGCGGGCCGGAGCCGAGCCGAGCCGGAGAGGGTGTTCGCACTGGCGCACGCGGTGGTGGCCCGCTGGTGGGAGCAGGCCCTGTACCGGGAGCAGGAGGAGATCTGGCCGCGCCGTCTGCACCAGCTGGCGGGCGGCAGCGTGGGGTCACAGCTTGAGTGGTGGCGGACCGTAGGCCGGGACGCTGCGGTCTTCCCGGAGGTGACGGCCGTGGCGCAGGCGCTGCTGGAGCCAGCGATGGCCGAACTGGCCTGGCGGGCAAGCGGCGGGATGCAGCCTCGGGCGCGGGGCGCCGACGACCCGTTCCGCCGCCGGCTGGGCGAGCGGGTGGGCCGCACTGGCTGGGATCCGAGCTCGCGGCCGCCCACGGAAACCCGCTGAACGACGATGCCGCACCCGGCTGCGCGGCTGATGAGTTCAGCGAGTCACTCGGCCGCGCGCCTGCCGTCCTTCGGTAAGCAGGGTGCTGCCCCTATCGCGTTCACGACCAGGTGCCTCCATCAGAGCCAGCTGCCGGGCCCTAGCCTCGTAGTGCCTTGCGTTGACAGGACCGCAAGGCTCGGGTGGCCTCGGCACTCCGCTCACTGTGCCGGGAGCCGCCCCTCCACGTGATCTCAGAATCTGTGTGGCCAGAAGAACGAGTCAGGGATACGAACGGCGGGCGGCCGCCGGGGCACGACGACGCCGATGGCGTCTTCGGCGGCCAGCAAGGCCTGTTCGTGGCCGCCGCTGCCAAAGTGATGAGCAGTGCACTTTCTGCAGGCGTCCGTCCGGCAGTGCGCATCGGGGCTGCCGTTGAGGCCCCGTACATGGACAAAGGCGTGTTCGGGGTCAGCGACCGGGCAGTTGAGCGTGTGGCCGCAGCGACCGGTCTGTCGGCGGATGAGGCGACGCCGGTCACCCGCCATATGGCTTGCCGGCGCCAGGGTTCCCGCCACCTGCTGGTTACCCCGCCAATCCGTCGGGGCTCACAGTGGAGGGCATCCAATCGCAGCTCGTTCAGGGAGATCACGATGCACGGCAGCACGACGCGCAGACCGCCGTTCGACCCGGAACTCGCTCCCGTCATCGCCGCGGCGCGCGAGGCCCAGCCCCCGCTGTCGGACGAAGCCCTGGCGAAGGTCCGGCAGATGACGGCGGAGCTGTCCAGCGACATGGCGCCGACGGATCTGACGGCGGGCGGCAGGGTGAAAGTGGAGGAACGGCAGATCCCGGGGCCCGAGGGCGCCCCGGAGATCACCCTCCTCATTCTCAGGCCGGTCGAGGACCACGGCCCCAAGGCAGCCCTCTACCACGTCCACGGTGGCGGAATGATCATGGGAGACCGCTACCTGAGCGTCGCCGGGCTGCTGCCGTACGTCGCCGAGGGTAGCGCCGTCGTGGTGTCCGTCGAATACCGTCTGGCCCCGGAGCACCCCGATCCGGCGCCGGTCGAGGACTGCTATGCCGGTCTGGTGTGGACCGCGAAGCACGCGGCTGAGCTCGGCATCGACCCGATGCGGCTGATCATCATCGGCGTGAGCGCCGGCGGCGGTCTCGCGGCCGGCACCGCACTGATCGCCCGCGATCGCGCCTTCCCCGAACTGAGTCATCAGGTGCTGGTCTGCCCGATGCTCGATGACCGCTTCCAGACACACAGCAGCCAGATGCTGGACGGCGAAGGCATGTGGGACCGCAACAGCAACCACTACGGCTGGACCGCCCTGCTCGGTGAGCGCCGTGGCGGTCCGGACGTGTCACCGTACGCGGCTCCCGCCCGCGCCGAGGACCTCAGCGGTCTGCCGCGCACCTACATCGACACCGGCTCGGTCGAGGTGTTCCGCGACGAGATCCTCACGTACGCGGGACGGCTGTCGGATGCGGGGGTGAGCGTGGACCTGCACATGTGGGGCGGCGCTTGCCACGGCTTCGACGCGCTGGTCGCCCATGCCGCGGTGTCGAGGGCCTCCGTCAGCGCCCGCGAGGAGTTCATCCGGCGAACCGTCGAGGTCTGAGGGCACGCCAGGACGGTCGGCCTGCGGTGCCTGTCCGACCTGACCTGCGCGGCGGGACAATGGGCTTTGGGAGGCGACGTGCAAGAGCTCATTGGAAAGCTGAAAGTCGTGGACGACACGGCTGCGGGTGCGCTGCGCGTCATCGATCACTTCGACTCCCTGGTCGAGGAGCGGGCCTCGGTCGCGGCCGTGGTACGGGCGACTGCGGCGCTGGCCGGGTGCCCGGCCGGCGCGCACGACGCGGCACGGGGGTTCACCCGCAGGTACGACGCCGCCGGGCGCTCGCTGCCCGATGTCGAGAAGGACTCCTGGGCGCACGCGGCGGTGCCGGGCAGGCCCGGCTCTTCGGTGTGGCTGGAGCGCGGCGGCGGCGTCCGTCCGCTTGACGCTCTGCTGCTCGAACGCTCGGCGCGCGCGATCCAGGCCCTGGCCGAGGCCGCGCCTCATTCCTCCGACGCCATGGTCCGGATCGCCTGCGACCCCGACGCCTCAGAGGCCGACCGCCGCGACGCCGTCACCAGGCTGGGACTCACCGGCCCGGTGACCGTCGTCGTCAGCGCCCTGCCAGGGCTCCCGTCGTCGCACGCCACGCTGATCGGCCGGCACAGCGTCTCGCTGCTCGCCGGGACGCCTGAGTTGCCGCCGGCCCTGAGAGCGGGCACAGCCATGGCGAGTGGGCCTGAGCAGCTGCCCGCAGCCATGGAGCGAGCCCGCCTCGCGCTCCGGCTGACCGATCGTCTGGACGGACCGGGTGTGTCCCTCGTGGCGTACGACGACCTCGGAGCCCTCGCGGTCTTCGTAGAGCGTGTCACGCCGCAGGAGGCCGCGGCGGTCCCGGACGTACGCCGCCTGGACGACCTGCTCACCACGCGGCCCTGGGCGATCGACACCATCCAGGCGGTCATCGACCAGGCCAGCCTGAGGCAGGCGGCGAACGGCCTGCACGTGCACCACTCGACGCTCCAGGAGCGCCTCACCTGGCTCGCACACCGTCTCGGCTACGTCATCACCAAGCCGGGCGGCCGCCAGCGCGCCGTCGCCTCCGTGACGCTGTGGCGCATCGCCCACTGCGAGGACGAGGCCGCGGCCGGCGACGGCTGACGCAGCAAGCCAACTACCGTGCGAGCAAGCCGACTTACCACTGCGGCCGAAGCACGGCACGCCGAGCTGAGTCCCCACCTTGGCGAGTACGGCTGCAAAGTTGCGGGGCCCTCGAGGGCCTCAGTTGCGCGCGACGGCGGCGCGGCGTGTGGCCATGTAGCCGGCACGAGGGGTTGATCCGAGGTGTCTGTCCTTCCCGCCGGAACATTAAGCGGGGTATAGTCCGGTTATGCTCGGGGCGTCAGCTTCACCTGAAGCAATCCCTACGAACGTCTCGCAGCACCCCTATGACCTGGAGAAACCCCATGACTCTGTTCCGCCTGGACACCAGCATCGTGCCCAACGCCTCGACCAGCAGCGAGCTGGCCGACCTGGTCGAAGCCGAATGGTCCGCAGCCCACCCCGGCGAGCCGATCGTCCGCCGCCACCTGGGCACTGACCCGCTGCCGGCCGACGCCTGGCAGCTTGCGGCCCTCGCTTCCTACACCCCCGAAGCCGAGCGGAGCCCCGACCAGCTTGCCGCGATCGACCTCGCGGCCAGGCTCGCGGCGGAGGTGACCACTGCGGACGCCGTCCTGCTCGCCGTCCCGCTCTACAACTTCGGTATCCCCCAGAACTTCAAGACGTGGCTGGACCTCGTTGTCGCCGGAGCCGGACCGGCCGCCATGTCCGGCCTGCTCAAGAACAAGCCCACCGTGCTCGCCACCGTCCGCGGCGGAGGGTACGGACCCGGTACCCCGCGCGAGGGCTGGGACTACTGCACTCCCTACCTCCGCCGGGTCCTGGGCGAGTGGTTCGAAGCCGACCTCAGGGTCATCGAGCGGGAACTCACCCTGGCCGCCGTCACGCCGGGCATGGAGGGCCTTATGGATCTGGCCGCCCAGCTGCACATTGAAGCGCAGTCGGCAGCCAGGCAGGCAGGTCGCACCCTGTCCGCCGCGTAACTCATCCCTTGATCACTGGCCGGAGTCCCCATGTTCATCGCCACCGCCATAGTCTCCGCCTTGCTCGCCGCACTCGCGGTGCTCTCGGGCATCGGGAAGCTGCGCAAGGACCCGCTCCAGACCAAGGTCATGGAGACGGTGGGCTTTCCTCTCGACAAGCTCTGGCTCCTCGCCACGGCTGAACTTGCCGGTGCCGCCGGATTGATCGTCGGCCTGTTCTGGTGGCCGATCGGTATTGCGGCCGCCATCGGTCTCGTTCTCTACTTCGTCGGCGCGGTTGCATCCCACGTGCGGGTCAAAGACCGCGCCACCAACGCGATGCTTCCGCTTTTTCTCGCCATCGCCGCACTCGTGTTGCGCCTGGTGACGGCCTGATAGCAGCAGAGGGCCGGACCTCCTTGCCGCGGGTGAGCCGTTGCCAAGGGGGTAACCGGCACCGGTTTCTGGCGGTCGTCACCTGGGACCCGGCCTGCGTTCTGGCGCACCGCGAGCTACGGCTTGGCACGCGACGACGGGCACGCGCTGCTGACCGACTTCGCTTCTGGGTCTGCCGTTGAGGTTGGCGTCGGGCACCCGTGCCGGAATGGGCCGGGCGGCAGGTCACGGTGCAGCGCCTTTCTCGGCTTCACGCCCCGTCAGTGCCGTGTCCGCCGGTCCGATCGGGAGAAACCGGTGAAGCGCACCTGCACCCTCACGCTGCGGCGAACAGCAGAAGGGACCGACGAGGGCGACCGCCCTCTGGTCCAGTGGTGCCAAGCGGGCCAGGCGCCACGGCAGGTCGTCACAGCGCGCCCGCACGGTGCCGTCGAGGCAGTGCTGTAACTGCACTCTCTCTGACAACAGCATCAATCGGACTTTACCCCGCATATATGATAGTGGCGTAGAGTAACGCTCCATGGATCACGCCGTCGTGCCGCTCGGCCATCCGCGCGCAGAGCGGGCGGATGCCGCGCGCAACCGCCTGCACCTGCTGAACACGGCGCGGGAGATGATCGCCGAGGTCGGTGCGGGGAGTGTGACAATGGACGGCCTCGCCGAGCGGGCCGGCCTGGGCAAGGGCACCGTGTTCCGCCGCTTCCGTACGCGAGCGGGCATCTTCCATGCCCTGTTGGACGAGGACGAGCACGCCTTCCAAGACCAGGTGCTGGGCGGCCCGCCGCCGTTGGGGCCGGGCGCGGACCCGGCCGAGCGGCTGATCGCCTACGGGCGCGCCCGCATCGCCTTCCTGCTGGACCACCATGCGATCGCCCGCGCCGCACTCGATCGCGCCCAGCCGGTCCCCGCCGGGGAGGCCGGATTCTCGCCCGCGCACATCCGCATGCTCCTGCGCCAGGCCGGTCCCGGCAGCCGGGACTCCGACAGCCTCGCCGTCCAGCTCACCGCGGCCCTCGAAGGCCCGATCCTTCTGTACCTGGCTGTGCCGGAGCGGGCGGATGCCACCCACTACTTCGAGCGGCTGGCCGACAGCTGGCAGGTCCTGGTCCAGGGCGTCTGCCGGGCCTGAGGATCGGTACGTGACCGACGACTTCGGCCGACCGGTCCAGACGACCAACGCCAAGTCCCAGAAGATGAAGATGAGCTGGGACGCGGACAACAACGTGACGTACCTGGAGGAGGACCACGGCGCGAAGACCGCGTACTGCTACGACCAGAAGACGGGCTACCCCCTCTGGCAGCGCGACGCGGAGAACAACAAGGCGGGCGTCCCGGACCAGACAGCCAGCCTGCGTGTCCGCCACGTCCAAGTGGCCCGCCAACCCCTCCAAATACGAGTACCAGACCCGCGCCGACGGCTACTCCGCCGACCTGTTCCGCAAGACCTCCCCGGAGGGGCGCGCCTGGCAGTTCGGCTGCGACACCTTCGGCAACCTGAAGACCGTCACCGACCCCGAGGGCGTCGCAACCCCGACGGCCGGTGACTACACGACGTCGTACGAGTACAACGCCTACGGCGAGCTGACCAAGGCGACCGACGCCAACAGCCACCCGACGTCGTACAGCGGCTTCGGGGACACCGGTTACCCGGACACGATCACCGACGCGAAGGCCATCGACACGAAGTTCGTCTACGACGAGCGTGGTCAGGTCACCGAAGTCACCGATGCCAACTCCAAGGTGACCACGCAGGCGTTCGACACGTTCGGGCGTCCGCTGGTCAACACGGTGCCGAAGGAACCGGGCGTCGTGATCACCACCCGGGCACCGGCGTACGACGCCAACGACAACGTCACCAAGGCGACGGCGCCGAACGGTGCGGTGTCGCCCAGGCCTTGACGATGTCGGGACCACATCATCCAGGTGCCGGCCGTCCCAGCACGCTGTCGGGCAAGAAGCTGGAGGTGCCGGTCAAGCGCATCCTGGCCGGCACCGAGCCCGAACTCGTAGTGGCCCGAGGCGCCTTGGCCAATCCCGGATGACTGAGCGCGTTCGAGGACGTGGCGGTCCGCTACCGTACGCCTAACCGTGCACATAGCCTCGCCGAACCGAGCCGCGGAACCGAGTGAGAGGGGACCCATGACGACGACCACCCCGGCCGCCACCGACAACTTCGCCACCCCCATCGAAGACCGGTACTTCGAGGACTATGTGACGGGCACCGTGCACGTCTTCGGCAGCAGCACCCTCACCGAGCAGGACATCCTCGAGTTCGCCCGGCGCTTCGACACCCAGAGCTTTCACGCGGACCCCGAGGCGGCGCAAGCCGGACCGTTCCAGGGACTGATCGCGAGCGGCTGGCACACCACGGCCGTGATGATGCGCATGTACGCGGACCACTACCTCAGCAAGGTCGCATCGCTCGCGTCCCCCGGTGTCGACGAAGTGCGCTGGCAGCGCCCGGTGCGGCCGGGCGACACCCTGTCGGTCCGGGCCACCATCACCGGGGCCCGCGTCTCCCGTTCCAAGCCAGACCGAGGCCTCGTACACACCGCAGTGGAGGTACTCAACCACCACGGCGAGACGGTGCTGACGATGACCATCATGAACATGCTGCGGCGCAGGCCATAGCGGCCAGTGCCTGTACTAGAGATCTGCAACGGCTGGGGTTACGGCGAGGATACGCTTGGTGGCAGGGCCGACGACACCACCCTCGCAAACTGAACGCGCGGGCGGCCACACTGGGTCCATGCAATACGTCGGCTGGGTGCCCACTCCGCCGCTCGACCGATTCATCGACGACATCTACTGTCTGACCGGGGTGCCGCACCACCGGCTGATTAACGTCCCGCCGATGCCGTCAGCACACTTGTTCCTGCACCTCGGCGGCCCCGTCCGCCTGTGGGACTCCGACCGTTCGGTGGCGCCGGCGGTGTTCACCGAGGGTTGGTTCATGGGCGTGTGGACCAGGCGCTTCCTCTTCGAGTACCCCACGCGTGTGCGGCTCGTCGGGGTGCACTTCAAACCCTGGGGGCTGTCGCCGTTCGTCGACATGCCGGCGGCCGAGCTGCGTAACCGGTGGGTGCCGGTGGGTGCCGTCTGGCAACGCTCTGTGGAGCGGATTCGAAACCGGGTCGGCGCCGTCGCGTCGGCCGCCGAGACCTTGCGGGTGTTGGAGGAGGAGCTGCTGTCGCGATTTGCCGGGGCCCCGGCGCGCGGTCTCGACCTGGTCCAGCACACAGGCGGGCGTCTGGAGACCTCGCACGGCACGGTGTCGGTCGGTGCGCTGGCCGGTGCCGCCGGGGTGAGCGGCAATCACCTGGCCAACCTGTTCAAGGCTCATGTCGGTGTCACCCCGAAGCGGGTGGCGCGCATCTACCGCTTTGCGCGACTGATCGTGTCCGTGGACGCCCTGCGCCCGGTCGACTGGTCGGAGCTCGCCCAAACGGCGGGCTACTTCGACCATGCCCACTTCAGCAGGGAGTTCAAGGACTTCACCGGACACACTCCGACGGAGTACCTGGCCCTGCGGCGTCGATTCCCCACCGAGCGGGGAGGTCCGCACGACATGGGCCCGATGCCCGCCGATTGATTTCTTACATGCCCGGATCCCCTCGGTGCGAAAGAATTGCGGCGAACCTGCAAGGAGACTCCGAGGAGGGTCCGTGGGCGCGGTGATCATGCACAGTGTGGTGTCGGTGGACGGCTTCATCGCCGACGAGAAGGGCGAGGTCGGGCCCCTTCATGAGTGGTACTTCAGCGGGGACGTCCCGATCGTCGTAGGCGGGGACGGACAGTACGATCATTCCGGAGCCGGAAGCGGTATCAAGGTCTCGCGTGCGTCGGCAGACTACGTCCGGTCGATGTGGGAGTCGATCGGCACGATCGTGATGGGCCGCAACCTGTTCGACGAGGTGAACGGCTGGGAGGGCAAACCACCCGCGGGCGATCACGTGGTCGTGGTGTCCCACCGGTCCAAGCCCGAGGGATGGCACCCTGAGGCGTCCTACCACTTCGTCGATGGCGTAACGGCTGCGCTCGACAAGGCCCAGGAACTCGCCGGGGAGCGGATCGTCGCTGTGAACGCCGGCGAGGCGGGCGCCCAAATCCTCGCGGCCGGTCTCGTGGACGAGGTGGCGATGGACGTAGTCCCGGTGGTGTTCGGGTCGGGCAGACGCTACTTCGGCGGCATCGACAAGCAGCATCTGCTGGAGGATCCACACGTGATCATCCAGGGCGACGGGGTGCTGCACCTGAGGTTCAGGGTACGGCGCTAGAGATCTTTAACGACCGAGGGCGGGGCGGTCGTAGGTCGAGCCCGGTCTTGGCGATGAGTCCCTCGATGAGGCGGGGGCGGTACTGCATCCGTTTCAGCCGCGTCTTCACCAACGCGGTGAGCTGGTCGAAGCGGTGTTTGGTGAGGTTGGCCAGCGACCTCTTCAGGTGCGACCACACGCCCTCGACCGGGTTGAGCTCGGGAGCGTACGGCGGCAGCTGGTAGACGGTCAACCATAATCGGGCAGCGATCTGCCGCATGGTGCGGCTGACGTGCGTGTTCAAGTTGTCCCACACCAAAACGATGGGACCGCCGAGCCGTTGGTGTGCGGCGTCCAGCAGGCGGGCGTAGTCGGTCACGGTGAAGCCCTTGCGCCGGCCCTTGGCGGGGCCCCCGGTCGAGGTGGATGCGGTAGATCAGCCGGGGCCGGTGGTCGGCCTTGGTGCAGACCGGCGCGGCCATGGAGACACGTTTCGTGCCTTGGGCGGTGACTCTCACCACCGGGGTGTGACCCCTGCGGCCCCAGGTGCGGCCGTTCTTGGTGGAGGCGGTCTTCATCGCCTCGGCGAGGCTCGGCGCGAGGGCGGCCAGAACGTCGACGGCCTCGGCGATGTACCGGAAGGCGGTGGTGGTGCCGACGCCGAACCCGGCGGCGAGCTGGGCGTAGGTGTGACCGGAGCGCAGGTGCGCGAGAGCGAGCAGGGTGGAGCTGGACACGTCGATGCCGGACGGGTAGACAAGCACACGAAGCCCCTGTGGAGAAGGTTCTCTTGGTCGAAAACCCATCTACCAGGGGCTCCACCTACCTGCCAGCCCAACTACCAATCTGGCTTTGCAGGTTGGAAAGAGTTCTGTGAGGTTTTCCCAGAGGCTAAGTTCAACGTCTCTGCGGGATCGGGCGTGGACCACTTGGAGTATGCGCGGCCTTCGCCGGTAGGGAGTCACACCGGGTCCGGCAGGTCCATGAGCACGAGTTGGGCCGGGTCGACCACGGCGGTGATGTCGGTGATGCGGCCGTCGGTGACAGTGAAAGCCAGGAGGGAAAGCGGGGTGCTGCCGGCGGGAACCGAGTGCGGGCGTTTTCCTCTCTTGCCGAGCAGTTGCGGCCGGTTCCGCCTTCGAGCGCAAGTAAAGAGAGGGCCGGGCTCTCGCGTACCTGTTGGGATGCCGAAAATCCGATAAACCCTCACACCGTTCACCGCCAGCTCCTACCGAACCTGAATATCCGTCAGGGATGAGCCAGGAGCCGCTGCCCGCGGCGCGGGGGAGGTCGCCCTGGGTACCGGTGGCAACAGTCAGGTCTGCACCTGCTCGGCAGGTCGTGTGAAGGAGTCGGTGTCTTCGGTCATTGCGTGGTCACACTGGTGAAGGCGCAGGTCGATCTGCGTCCCGCCCGGGGTTCGGACGACTGGCCGCCCTGTGGTCGGCCTGCTTTGATCATTCGCGTAGCGCCAACTCGCGAGGACGAATTCCGGTACTGGGAGCCGAGCGAGCGAACGCTGCCATTCAAAAGTGCTCATTCGAAGGGAACCGCGCGTGATGAACCTCGCCCCCCAGGTTGCGACAGCCGAGATCTCCGACGCTGACTTGGACAACGTCTCCGGCGGCCTCGCGGTCAGCGGGTTCGGCGGTCTCTACGTCGAGACGCCGATCGCGGCCGTCTCCTCCGGCCTCCTGGCCATCGCCACCCCCGAGGGCGTTGCGGCGGGCACGGCCGTCCACACTGCCGCTCACTGACAGCAGCGTCCAGTACCGATGGGTCCCGGATCACCTGATCCGGGACCCATCGTGGTCTTTGCCGCGCAGCTGGCGGAAGGGACGTCGGACCGCTCCTGCCGCAGCACCCTGGGTCACTTCGCGGGGCGTGCAGTCCGCGGCATGGAGTGGGGTCGTCGGGGGCGCAGCGCTGCTGGACGCGGCCACACCCCCCGTAACCCCGGCCAGACCCCGACCACAGTGGCCGTGAGGCCGGCGGGCCGCTGGCCTGAAGCGGGACATTCCGGTGGGGCCGGCCCTGCGCATCGAGCCCCTGCTTCCATGCGATCCACATGTGGAGCAGCACGATCCCGGCTCACAAGATCGGTGATCTTGTAAGGTTGGGCCGGCACCCGTGGCACGCAGGACCTGGAACGCGCTGAACACAGTGGCCCCGGGCGGGTCACGCCGCCTGCCGTCCGGGGAGGTACGCGGACGGCACCGCAGACCCCCCATGCAGGGGCAGGCCCGTTCGTGGCGGGTCCGACCCCTGTTCACCTCGCAGTGTTTCGAGCGGAGTTCACGTGCACCGTTATGCCATGCCCACGGTTTGGACGACTGTGACGTTCTCCTCGGCGTGAGCGGCGGACAACGCCCCGGCCGTCCGTCCGTGCCACGCCAAGTGAAAGCCCCTCACGTGACCGTCTCCTTGCATGAGGTCCAACCGGCCGGCCGGCACGCTGCCATCCCCACAGGCAGCCTGTTCCGGCGGATCTACGCACCGCGCGCCTGCGACGCCCTCGCCTACTCCATGTCGACCTATGCCATGCCGCTGGTCGTGCTGGCCACCACCGGCTCCGCGTCCCTGACAGGCCTGGCCTTCGCACTGGAGTGGATACCCCGGGTGGCCGCGTTCGGCTTCGCCGGCGCCCTGGTGGATCGCAGCGGCGCGGCGATCGTGTGCTTCATCGCCTCGCTCGCCCGCGCCCTGCTGGTGGCGGGCGCCGCTGCCGTGCTGGTCGTACTGCCGCCGGGTACGGCCGAGACCGTCACCGTCATGGCACTGGCCGCTGTGACCGGGGCTCTGACACAGTTCAGCTTCATCGCCCACGAGGCGGTCGGGGCCATCGTCAGCCGTCGCACCGACAGGCAGGCCCACAAGGTGCAGTCGGTGCTGATCGGCATCGACCAGACGGCCACCCTCATCGGTCCGGCCCTGGGCGGTGCCCTCCTGCTCACCGGCCCGACGCGCATGCTGGCGTGCTTGAGCGTGCTGTCCTTCCTGTCCGCCGGACTCGCCCTGCAGACCCCGCCCACACCCCTGCGCGCCGCGCGCCACGGCGGACCGGCGCCGGGCGGTGGCCTGCGGGAAGGATGGCAGACCCTGCGCTCCCTGCCGTCCCTGCGACGGCTCGTGGCCGGACTGGCCTGCTCCAACCTCATGCTCGGACTGCTGCAATCGGCCAGCCCCGTCCTCGTGGAGGACCGTTTCGGCCGGTCCGCGGCCGCCGCCGGCGCGCTCTGGTCGATCGCCGCTGCCGCCACCTTGATCGCGGTCGCCTGCTGCCGTGCCGGCCTTGACCGGCTCGGCCTGTGGGGGGTCGGCGTCATCAGCGCAACCGTCGCGGCCGCCGCCTGCCTCGCCGTGCCCCAGGCCCCGTCCTACACCGGCTATGTGGCCCTCGTGGCCCTCTTCATGGCCGCCGACGGAGGGCTCACCGTCGTCCTGCGCACCCTCCGCTCGCAGGTCATCCCGCCCGCGGCCTTCGGTACGACCCTCTCCCTGACCATCCTGCTCCTGCTGCTGCCCTTCCCCGTCGCGGGCTTCCTGCTCGCCCTCACCCCGCCGCCGTACCTGGGCAGCCTCATGGGGGCGTGCGCCCTGGTGCAGGCGCTCACCCTGCTCGTCACCTTCCTGGTATTGCGCAACGACCCGATACTCCGCACCACCACAGCCCCGGCCCGCCACGAGGCCTGATCCGGCCTCCCAGCCCTCATATGGCGGCTAGTCCAGGATCCCGGCAAAACAGCCGGCTGGAGCCAGTCCCAGCTACAGCAGCTCCGTGTTCACGGAGGCCGACCGCGACGGACGACTTGCCCGAGGCGTTGCTGCCACGCAGCACGACCAGCCGGGTCTCTTCAGTGACGGTCGAGTCCACTGTGCCCGTCTAAATAGTCATGAGCAGATTTCAAGCCCCGCAACTTGCCGACTTCGGCATGAATGGTACGAATCGACGCGTTTCAAGGGACGAACTCGCCTGCCCGCGAGGACGCTTCGCTGCCCCGGCGAGCGGCATCGTGGCTCCGGAGTACCCCAGGTCGGCTTTGCGATTCTGGGTAGTTCCGCGAGGACGTCGTACGGGTCGCGAGGAACCGCGGCCCGGGCGTGACGGTCGAGCAGGTGGCCGCCGACTTCGGCGTGCACGCGATGACGCTGTGGAAGTGGATGCGCCGTGCGGACATCGACGACGGGACAAAGCCCGGAACGACCAGCCAGGACAACGCGGTACTAGGGGAAGCACGTCGGCGGATCAAGCTGCTGGAGCAGGAGAACGAGGTCCTGCGCCGGGCCGCGGCGTACCTGTCATAGGCGCATCTGCCGGGAAGAGGATCTACCCACTCGTGAAAGAGCCGGCCACGGGCGGAATGACCGTCACGGTCACGTGCAGGGTCCTGAAGCTCGCCCGGCAGCCCTACTACCGCTGGCTGGAGCGGCCGGTGACCGATGCCGAGTTCGAGCAGGCCAACACGCGCGAACGCGTTGTTCGACGCTAACCGCGAGGATCCGGAGTTCGGCTACCGATTCTTGGCCGACGAAGCCCGCAGCGCGGGATCCGGCATGGCCGACCGGACCGCATGGCGGATCTGCCGGGACAACAACTGTTGGAGCATGTTCGGCAAGAAGCGCGGCAGCGTCAAGAAGGCCGGCCCGCCGGTGCACGACGACCTCGTCCGCCGTGACTTCACCGCGAACGGCCCGAACCGGCTGTGGCTCACCGATATCACTGAACACGCCAGAGTTCCACCGTTCGCTACACAGACCCGACCACGGCACTTCAGGTCACCGGCATCGGCTGAGCACAACGGACCGTGGCTGGTGCCATCCGGCACCGGCCACGGTCGGGGCGGCAACCTGCCCCAGCGGGGGCGACGAGACGCCGGACCCCTTCAGCGCAGTTGCTCGGCCAGTCCGACGATGATGCCCTCCGGGCCGCGGAGGTAGCAGAGCAGATAGCTGTCCTCGAACCGGGCGATCTCACCGACGAGTTCGGCGCCGTGAGAACGCAGGCGGGCAACGGTGTCCTCGATGTCGTCGACGGCGAACATGACGCGGTGCGTGCCCAGAATGTTGTGCGGCCGATTGCGCGGCCCGGCGCTGATCACCGCGGGGCTGCGGTACTTCGCCAGCTCGAGCCGGCTGTGACCGTCCGGGGTCCGGACCATCGCGATGTCACAGCGGACGCCGTCGAGTCCGGTGCACTGGTCAGCGACGAGGCCCTCGACCTCCGCCCTGCCCTCCAGCTCCATACCGAGTTCCACGAAGAACGCAACAGCAGCATCCATGTCCTCGACGACGATGCCGACATTGTCCATCCGCTGAATCGCCATGCTGGATTCTCCTTCTTCCTCGCGCGGCCGGTGGCGGCCGCTGATGCCCCTGGGACGGAGCCGGGGGCACGTTCTCGACATCCGCAGACCGCCGAACTCCGAAAGAACCCCCTTCCGCGCGCGGCGCCTGGTCATGACGGTGATGGCGGCCCAGGTGATCGTGCAGGGCGAAGACACTTCAACGGCACGATCATCGAGACCGGCACCGGCTCTTACCGCCTCGCCCACTCCGGATCGATGGAGGCACCCAACTCGGGACAGTCCAGAGGCTCCACCAGACCGGGAGCGGTTCACCCTTGCGAATCCCGTAGCGGTTCCGATCGGACAGACATCCAATCCCGGCAAGACCGTAGCGTACTGACTCCTTGTCACGCGAAAGTCGCCGTTGGCCATCAAACGACGCACTCCATTCGCCTGCCACCTACACAGACTTTGCTTTCGCTGTGAAGACTCCGCTCCTGATGGTTGCTCCGACACCCTTCCAAGGAGTGTGCATGCGCAGGCTTCTGCCACGTTGGCGGCTGCTCGCAGTCACCACAGCCGGGCTGGCCGCCGCCTCAGGCGTGGCCTTCGCGGCAATGCTTCCGCCTCATGCGGGTCCGCAGCCCGACGGCACCGCACTGGCCACGTACGGCTGGAAGATCACCCCGGCCGGTCACCAGGAAAAGCTGGGTGAAAAGCCGTTCGGGTCCGCCCTCAGCCCGGATGGCAAGTACCTTGCTGTCAGCAACGACGGCACTCACACCCAGAGCCTGTCGTTGCTGGACGCGACCACCGGCAAGGTCGTCCAGCACATCGACTACACCGCCCCGCAAGCGCTGTTCATCGGGCTGGCGTGGAGCCCGGACGGCAGCAAGCTCTACGCCGCGGCAGGCGGCAACGACAAGGTGCGCGTCTACACCCTCAACGACGGGCAGCTCACCGAGAACGCCCCGATCACGCTACCCAAGGGATCGTTCCCCTCAGGTGTGGCCGTCACGCCGGACGGCAACCGCCTGTACGTGGCGGACAACGGCAGCGGCGCGCTGTCCACTGTGGACCTCTCCACGGGTAAGGTGCTGGGCACGGTAGCCACCGGCCCCAATCCGTTCACGGTAGCGCTGTCCGGTGAAGGTCGCACCGCCTATGTGTCCAACTGGGGCTCCAACACCGTCTCCGCCGTGGACACCGCGACCCTGAAGGTCCGCAACACCCTGAAGGTCGGCAGCCACCCGACGTCGATCATCCGCAATCCGGCCACCGGCGAAATGTACGTCTCGGTCACCGACGCCGACAAGATCGTCGGGATCGACTCGGCCGACGACTCGCTGACCCGCACGATCGACCTCACGCCCTACCACGGCGCTCCTGTCGGTACGAGTCCACAGGGACTGGACATCTCCCCGGACGGCCACACCCTGTACGTGGCCAACGCCGGAAACAACGATGTCGCGGTGGTCGACCTGGCCGCCAAGGCGGACCGGCGGGACAAGGTGACCGGCCTGATCCCCACCGGCTGGTACCCGACGACCGTCACCCTGACCCACAACGGTTCGCGACTGCTGGTCACCAACGCCAAGGGCCTGGGTGCCGGACCGAACCCGAACGGCCCCCAGCCGACCAGGACCGGCCTGGACTACGCCCAGTACGTCGGCTCGATGATCATGGGCACGCTGTCGGACATTCCGGTCCCGGACCCCGACAGGCTGGAGCACTACACCACACAGGTCCGCAGCAACGACCGGTTCGACGCGGACAGTCGCAACTCCGACCACAGCCACATCGTCCCGGCGCGGCCCGGTGACTCGTCTCCCATCAAGCACGTCATCTACATCGTCAAGGAGAACCGGACCTACGACCAGGTCTTCGGCTCCCTCGGCAAGGGCAACGGCGACCCGAAGCTGAACCTGTTCGGCGACGAGTCTGCGCCGAATCAACGCGAGCTCGCACGGAAGTTCGTCACCCTGGACAACTTCTACACCGACGGCGCGGTGTCCTCCGACGGCTGGGAATGGGCGACGGGATCGGAATCCAACAGCTACAACGAGCACTTGTGGCCCGTGGCCTACGGCGGCCGCGGCCGAGGCGACGACGTCTACACCAACCCCGCCACCGACCCCGGCAAGATCACCGGTGACTCGCGGATCTGGGACCGACTCGACGACGCCGGTGTCTCGTACCGGAACTACGGCATGTGGGCCGGCGGCCCGCTCCCGGCCAAGGTGTTCACCACCGAGCCGAGGCTCGCCACGCACACCGACCCCGACTTCGCCGCGCAGAACGCCGGTATCAGGGACAACGCGCGAGTCGACGAGTGGACCAAGGAGTTCAACCAGTACCTGGCCAAGGGCGGCCTGCCCACAATGGAGTTCCTCCGGCTGGGCAATGACCACACGGCCGGTACGACGCCTGGCCAGCCGACGCCGAAGGCCATGGTTGCCGACAACGACCTGGCCGTCGGACGCATCGTGGACGCGGTGTCGCACAGCAAGTACTGGAAAGACACCGCGATCTTCATCACCGAGGACGACGCGCAGAACGGCCCCGACCACGTGGACGCACACCGGACCACCTCACTGGTCGTCAGCCCGTACACCCAGACGGGCAAGGTCGACTCCACGATGTACAGCACGGTGTCGATGATGCGCACCATGGAACTGCTCGACGGCATCGGCCCGCTGACCCAGTTCGACGCCGCCGCCACCCCCATGACGGCGAGCTTCACTGAGAAGCCCAACCACACGCCCTACACCGCGATCACTCCCACCCAGTCCCTGGACGAGCAAAACGCGGCGACCGCTCCGATGGCCGCCCAGTCAGCGAAGATGAACTTCTCCGGCGCAGACCTGGCTCCGGAGCAGGAACTCAACAAGGCCATCTGGGAGAGCGTCAAGGGTGCCGGCAGCAACATGCCCGCCCCCAAGCACGACGTCGTGCCCAACAGCGCAGACCCCGAAGACGGTAAGGGCGACTGATCGCTACGACCGACGGGTCGTTCCCACCGGGCCCACGGGCCTGACGGGAACGACCCGTCGCCGTGGACCGCGGGAGCTGACCCGTGCAAGAGGCACGCCGGTGCTTTCACCTGATTCCGGCGAGGATGCCCCAGCGTTCACGCCGGGGAGACCCCCACCTTGACCAGGCCTTCCGCGTCCTCCGCGGCGACCCCGAACCCGACCGCAACCTCGCCCGCCCCTGACCTCGACCTCACTCCCGCCCCCGACTTCAGCGAAACCATCCACATCCGCATCGGCGACCGCCACCCCGACGGAAACCCCAATCCCGACCCCGACCACGACCGCGCCCTCACTCTTGCCGCGGCCCTCGGCAGCCACCTCGATCGCGACCGTGCCCTTGACCTAGGCAGTGTTTCGAAAGTGGATCTTGAACCATGAATGATCATGGTTCGTGGGGCGGAGAGATCTCACGGACGAGCAGTGGGCGGTGCTGGAGCCGTTGCCGAAGGGGGCGAAGCCGGGGCGGCCGCCCGTCTGGCCTCGGCGGCAGCTGATCGACGGCATACGGTTCCGGGTCCGGACCGGTGTGCCGTGGCGGGACGTACCCCCTCGAGTACGGACCGTGGGGCCGTATCTACGACCTGTTCCGCCGATGGCAGCGGGACGGCATCTGGCACCGAGTCCTTACCCGGCTGCAGTCCTTGGCCGACGCGAAGGGCGCCCCTTCCTTGTTCTTCCTTCTGTGGGGCGTGGACTCGGGGGGCGTAGAGGGGATGTCGGCCTCCCGACCACGGCAGGCCCAGCATGGCGACCTGCGGAGCCCGGCTGCGTGCTGAGGGGCTGGTCGACCGCATCACCCTGCCGCAGGCCGGGCGGGCGCGGGTGTGGTTCTCCACCGGGTACGGTGTGCAACTCGTCTGCGAGTGGCCCGAGCTGCGCGGGCGCCGGCCCTCCAGGACGGTGTCCGATCCGACCGCCGTGCGGCTGAAGGTGGGCCACACGCTGACCGTGACCGAGACCGCTCTCCTCTTCCTCGAGGACGCCCGCCGCCGCGGCGACGTGTGCGAGCCGCTGGACTGGATCTG
>NZ_JBEXWP010000040.1:30264-65549 GCF_040629895.1 Streptomyces sp. NPDC005866 | reverse complement strand
CCTCGTACTGGACGTACTTGGGTTTGTGCCCGGTGCGGCGAGAGTGCGTGCCGGGCGTCGCGGGGCAGGCGGGACTTTCGCAACAGGCCCTAGTGGACGCCGAGCCAGCTCTCGATGGGATTGAGGGCGAAATAGACCAGGAAGATCACTGTCAGGCCCCACATGAATGCCCCGACTTCCCGTGCCTTGCCCTGAGCTGCCTTGATGGCGGCGTAGGAGATGACACCGGCGGCCACACCCGTGGTGATCATGTAGGTGAAGGGCATCAGGACGACCGTCAGGAACACCGGGATGGCGGTGGCCCGGTCGGCCCAGTCCACGTGCCGGGCGTTCATCAGCATCATCGCGCCGATGACCACCAGGGCGGCGGAGGCGACCTCCTGGGGGACGATCGCGGTGAGCGGGGTGAAGAAGAGACAGGCCGCGAAGAACAGGCCGGTGACCACCGAGGCGAGTCCGGTGCGGGCGCCCTCGCCGACGCCGGTCGCCGACTCGATGAAAACGGTCTGTCCGGAGCCGCCGGCCACGCCGCCGATCGCGCCGCCCGCGCCGTCGATGAACAGCGCCTTGGACAGGCCCGGCATCCGGCCCCTGTCGTCGGCGAGCTGCGCCTCCGTGCCGACGCCGATGATGGTGGCCATCGCGTCGAAGAACCCGGCGAGCACCAGGGTGAAGACGATCATCGCGACCGTCATCGCACCGACCTTGCCCCAGCCGCCGAACTCGACGTGCCCGAAGAGCGAGAAGTCCGGCATGGAGACGGCGGTGCCGTGCAGTGCGGGAGCGGCGCCGCCCGCCCACTGCTTGGGGTCGATGACCCCGAGGCCGTCCAGTACGGCCGCCACGACCGTGCCGCTGATGATGCCGATCAGGATGGCACCGGGGACGTTCCGGGCCTGGAGCATGAAGATCAGCAGCAGCGTGCCGGCGAAGAGCAGCACCGGCCAGCCGGTGAGTTCGCCCGCCGGGCCGAGGGTGAGCGGGGTGGCCTTGCCCTGGTGTACGAAGCCGGACTTGTAGAGGCCGATGAGGGCGATGAACAGGCCGATGCCCATGGTGATGCCGTGCTTGAGGGCGAGCGGGATCGCGTTCATGATCATCTCGCGTAGGCCGGTGACGACCAGGAGCATGATGACGACGCCGTACATCACGCACATGCCCATCGCCTGCGGCCAGGTCATCTGCGGGGCGACCTGTGAGGACAGCACACCGGAGACGGAGAGGCCGGCGGCCAGCGCGAGCGGCACCTTGCCGACGAAGCCCATCAGCAGCGTGGTGAACGCCGCCGCGAACGCGGTCGCGGTGATCAGGGCCTTCTGGCCGAGGGTGTCCCCGGCCGCGTCCTTGCCGGACAGGATCAGGGGGTTGAGCAGGAGGATGTACGCCATCGCCATGAAGGTGGTGACGCCGCCGCGGACTTCGCGCGCGACCGAGGATCCTCTGCGGGATATGTGAAAGTACCGGTCGAGCCAGGACCGTCCGGCCGGGACGCGGGTGCCTTCTCCCGCGTCTACGGCCGTCGTCCTGGGCTCCAGTGACTGCTGGGTCATGGTGCCGTCTCCCAAGGTTCACAGGGGCACCCGTGCCTGCCTTCCGCAGGGCGACGGGATTTGGGATGTGCACGACCCGGGAGACGGCCCGAGACGAACAACTTCATGTGGTGGTGACCGTCCCAAGTTCCGTGAGCGGTACGGCTCTTGGTGGGGGTGCTCCGGGCGGCGCGGAGTATGTGACGTTCCGTGCGCCGCCCGGAGGGCCTTGCTGCTACGCCGTACCGGTGAGGTGTTCCGGACGGACCGGCGTGCGGTTGAGCTCCAGCCCGGTCGCGTTCCGGATCGCCGCGAGGACGGCCGGGGTCGACGACAGGGTCGGAGCTTCGCCGATGCCACGGAGCCCGTACGGGGCGTGGTCGTCGGCGAGTTCGAGGACGTCGACCGGGATGGTCGGCGTGTCGAGGATGGTCGGGATGAGGTAGTCGGTGAAGGAGGGGTTCCTGACCTTCGCCGTCTTCGGGTCGACGATGATCTCCTCCATCACCGCGACCCCCAGGCCCTGCGTCGTACCGCCCTGGATCTGGCCGATGACGGAGAGCGGGTTGAGCGCCTTGCCGACGTCCTGGGCGCAGGCCAGCTCGATCACCTTGACCAGACCCAGCTCGGTGTCGACCTCGACGACCGCACGGTGGGCGGCGAAGCTGTACTGGACATGGCCGTGGCCCTGGCCGGTGCGCAGGTCGAAGGCCTCGGTCGGCCGGTGCCGCCACTCCGCCTCGATCTCGACCGCGTCGTCGCCGAGCACGTCCACCAGGTCGGCGAGCACCTCGCCGCCGTCGGTGACCACCTTGCCGCCCTCCAGCAGCAGCTCGGCGGTGGCCCAAGCGGGGTGGTACGAACCGAACTTGCGCCGGCCGAGGTCCAGGACCTTCTCCCGGACCAGTTCGCAGGAGTTCTTCACGGCGCCGCCGGTGACGTACGTCTGCCGGGAGGCCGAGGTCGAGCCCGCCGAGCCCACCTGGGTGTCGGCCGGGTGGATGGTCACCTGGGTGACGCCCAGCTCGGTGCGGGCGATCTGCGCGTGGACGGTGACACCGCCCTGGCCGACCTCCGCCATCGCGGTGTGCACGGTGGCGACCGGCTCGCCGGCGATGACCTCCATGCGCACCTTGGCGGTGGAGTAGTCGTCGAAGCCCTCGGAGAAACCGACGTTCTTGATGCCGACCGCGTAGCCGATGCCACGTACGACGCCTTCTCCGTGCGTGGTGTTGGACAGACCGCCGGGCAGCTGCCGTACGTCGGCGCCCTCGCTGCTCTCCCACTGGCGCTCCGGCGGCAGCGGCATCGCGGTGACGCGGCGCAGGAGTTCGGCGACCGGTGCCGGGGAGTCGACCGGCTGGCCCGTCGGCATGACGGTCCCCTGCTCCATGGCGTTCAGCTTCCTGAACTCCACGGGGTCCATGCCGAGTTGCTTGGCCACCTTGTCCATCTGCGCCTCGTAGGCGAAGCACGCCTGGACCGCGCCGAAGCCGCGCATCGCGCCGCAGGGCGGGTTGTTGGTGTAGAGCGCGATGGCCTCGATGTCGACGTCGTCGATGACGTACGGCCCGACGCTCAGTGAGGAGGCGTTGCCGACGACCGCCGGGGAGGCGGAGGCGTAGGCGCCCCCGTCCAGGACGATCCTGCACTTCATGTGCGTGAGCTTGCCGTCCCTGGTCGCGCCGTGCTCGTAGTACAGGCGGGCCGGGTGCCGGTGGACGTGCCCGAAGAAGGACTCGAAGCGGTTGTAGACGATCTTGACGGGCTTGCCGGTGCGCAGCGCCAGCAGGCAGGCGTGGATCTGCATCGACAGGTCCTCGCGGCCGCCGAACGCGCCGCCGACCCCGGCCAGCGTCATGCGCACCTTCTCCTCGGGCAGGCCGAGGACGGGCGCGATCTGGCGCAGGTCGGAGTGCAGCCACTGGGTGGCGATGTAGAGGTGGACGCCGCCGTCCTCCTCCGGCACGGCGAGGCCGGACTCGGGGCCGAGGAAGGCCTGGTCCTGCATGCCGAAGTAGTACTCGCCCTTGACGATGACGTCGGCCTTCTTGGCGGCCTCGTCGGCGTTGCCGCGGACGATCGGCTGGCGGTGCACGATGTTGGGGTGCGGGACATGCCCGATGTGGTGGTCGTCGCGGTTCTCGTGGACGAGGATCGCGTCCGGGGCGGTCGCCGAGGCCTCGTCGGTGATGACGGGCAGCTCTCGGTACTCGACCTTGATCTTGGCGGCCGCGCGGCGGGCGGTCTCCGGGTGGTCGGCGGCGACGATCGCGACCGGCTCGCCGTGGTGGCGTACCTTGCCGTGCGCGAGGACCGGGGTGTCCTGGATCTCCAGGCCGTAGTTCTTCACCTCGGCCGGCAGGTCGTCGTACGTCATGACCGCGTAGACGCCGGGCGTGGCCAGGGCCTCGCCGGTGTCGATCGACATGATCTCGGCGTGCGCGACGGTGGAGCGGAGGATCTGGCCCCAGAGCATGTCCTCGTGCCACATGTCGGAGGAGTACGCGAACTCGCCGGTGACCTTGAGGTTGCCGTCCGGGCGGAGCGTCGACTCGCCGATGCCACCCTTGGTGTGAGACCCCTGGGTGATCTTGGTGGGAGCGCCGTTGGTGGGCATGTGGCTCAGACCGCCTCTCCCTGCCGGGCGGCCGCGAGGCGGACCGCGTCCATGATCTTCTCGTAGCCGGTGCAGCGGCACAGGTTGCCCGACAGCGCCTCGCGGATGTCCGCGTCGGTCGGGTTCGGGTTGTGCTCCAGCATCTCGTCGGCGGCGACCAGCAGACCCGGGGTGCAGAAGCCGCACTGCACGGCTCCGGCGTCGATGAACGCCTGCTGGACCGTGGAGAGTTCGGTGCCCTCGCCGGTCTGGGAGTCGGTGCCCTTGGCGGCCCAGTCCTTGGCCTCGTCCAACGAAGTCCCGCACGAGGTACCGCAGTCGCGCTGCTTTGCGTAGTCCGCGAGCCCCTCGACGGTGACGACCTCCCGGCCCTCGACCTGACCGGCGGCGACCAGGCACGAACACACGGGGAGCCCGTCGAGCCGTACCGTGCACGACCCGCACTCGCCCTGCTCGCAGGCGTTCTTGGAGCCGGGGAGACCGAGCCGCTCGCGCAGCACATAGAGGAGGCTCTCGCCCTCCCAGACGTCGTCGGCTTCCTGCGGGCGTCCGTTGACCGTGAAGTTGACGCGCATCAGGCGACACTCCCCTTCTGCTCAGTGGTGCCGCGGTAGGACTCCCAGGTCCAGGTGAGCGTCCGGCGGGCCATCACGCCGACCGCGTGGCGGCGGTAGCGCGCGGTGCCCCGCACGTCGTCGATCGGGTTGCAGGCGGCGGCGCACAGGTCCGCGAACTGCTTGGCGACCGACGGGGTGATGATCTTTCCGTTGTCCCAGAAGCCGCCCTCGTCGAGCGCCGCGTTCAGGAAGTCCTCGGCGGTCCTGGCGCGCACCGGCGTGGGAGCGGCCGAGCCGATTCCGGTGCGCACGGTCCGCGTCCCGGGGTGCAGGGCGAGCCCGAAGGCGCACACCGCGATGACCATGGCGTTGCGGGTGCCGACCTTGGAGTACTGCTGGGGCCCGTCGGCCTTCTTCACATGTACCGCGCGGATCAGCTCGTCCGGTGCCAGCGCGTTGCGCTTCACGCCGGTGTAGAAGTCGTCGACGGGGATGAGCCGGGAGCCGCGCACCGACTCGGCCTCGACCTCGGCGCCCGCCGCGAGCAGCGCCGGGTGGGCGTCACCGGCGGGGGAGGCGGTGCCGAGGTTGCCGCCGACGCCGCCGCGGTTGCGGATCTGCGGGGAAGCGACGGTGTGCGAGGCGAGGGCGAGACCCGGCAGCTCGGTGCGCAGGTTCTCCATGATCCGGGTGTACGGCACGGAGGCGCCCAGCCGGACGCTCTCCTCGCCGACCTCCCATTCGTAGAGATCGCCGACGCGGTTGAGGTCGAGGAGGTACTCGGGCCGGCGGTGGTCGAAGTTGATCTCGACCATCACATCGGTGCCACCCGCGATCGGCACTGCGGTGGGGTGCTCGGCCTTCGCGGCGAGCGCCTCCTCCCAGCTGGCGGGGCGAAGGAAGTCCATGACCGGCTCTCTTCTCCGTCTCGTGAGTCTCGTGAGTCGTGGGGATTGAGCCAATCCGTGTGCGGCGGGCCCGGCTCGTTCATGTCCTGTTAACGCGGAATGAGGCCAGTACACCGCCCCGTACTCCAGCGGGGTCAGTCACCGAAACCATGAAGGAGTTGGCTGGCCAACACGGGCATCTTGTAGATTCGTATGAACGGAGGACATCAGTAACCTCCTGGATTCCCCGTGGAAACGCAGGAAACGCCCGGGCACCTCACGATCGCGGCCCGTGCCCCCGCACGCCGGGCGCCTCACTCATGACACTGCAGGATTCATCATAGATTTCGAGACACAGAACGGCGGCGACGAGATGCGGCTGCGCGCACTGCTGGACACCGATGCGCTGGGCCTGCGGCTGCTCGGCGGCGAGGACGAGCTGGACCGCACGGTGCGCGGGGTGATGACCACGGACCTGCGTGACCCCAGCCGTTACCTCTCCGGCGGTGAGCTGGTGCTGACGGGCCTGGCCTGGCGCCGGGACGCCGCCGACTCCGAGCCGTTCGTACGACTCCTGGTACAGGCCGGGGTGGCCGCGCTGGCGGCCGGTGAGGCCGAGCTGGGGGACGTGCCGGACGACCTGGTCGTGGCGTGCGCCCGGCACCGCCTCCCGCTCTTCGCGGTCCACGAGTCGGTGGCGTTCGCGACGATCACCGAGTATGTCGTACGGCAGGTCAGCGGCGAGCGTGCCGGGGACCTCGCGGCCGTCGTGGACCGGCACCGCCGGATGATGACCTCGGGCCCGGCGGGCGGCGGCCCGGACGTGGTCCTGGACCTGCTCGGCTCGGACCTCGACCTGCGGGCCTGGGTGCTCTCCTCGATGGGCCGCCTGATCGCGGGGTCCAAGGTCTCGGGGCCCACGCTGCCCGCCGACGTCTGCGCCGAACTGGCAGCCGAGCACCTGGCCGCGACCCGCACCGCCCGCCGGGGACCGCACCGCGTCCTCCTCGGCACCACCACGTACTCGCTCTTCCCGATCCGCTCCTGGGGGCACCGCACAGCGGTAGCTGGGGGAGGCCGCTCCCCGCAGGGCGCGCGGGACGTGCGCCAGACCGTGCTCTCGGACTGGCTCCTGGCCGTGGAGGCGGACGCGGGCGACTGGCCCGAGGAGCGGCTCGACCTGCTCCAGGGTGTCACCCAGCTGATCGCCGTGGAGCGCGACCGCCGCGACGCGGCCCGTACGGTACGGCGCCGGCTCGCCCAGGAGGTGCTGGAGCTGGTCCAGACGGGCGCAGCCCCGGCGGAGATCGCCGCGCGCCTGCGGGTGGCCGCTCCTGTCCTGCTGCCGGGTCTGGGCGCGGCTCCGCACTGGCAGGTCGTGGTGGCCCGCGTCGAATGGGACGGCGGACTGGTCGAGGGCGGCCCGGTCGCCCAGTCCCTGCTGGAAGAGATCCTGGTCGACCCGCTGGCCACCGGCCCGGAGCCCTCCGACCGCATCGCGGTGGGCCACACCGGCGACGAGGCGATCGCCCTGGTGCCGCTGCCCGCCGTCTCCGCCGAGCACGACGGCTCCGAGTCCGGCATCCACGCCGACGCCCTCCTGAAGTCGGTACGGGGCCCGCTGTCGGCGGGCCTGGACGACGACGGCCGGGTCACCCTCGGCGTCAGTGCGGCCGTGCACTCGGCGGAGGGACTGCGCGGGGCCCTGGAGGAGGCCCGGCACGCCCGCCGGGTGGCCGCCGCCCGCCCCGGCCGGGTCTGCGCGGCCGGCCACCAGGAACTGGCCTCGCACGTCCTGCTGCTCCCCTTCGTCCCCGACGACGTCCGCCGCGCCTTCACCGCCCGTCTGCTGGACCCCCTGCGGGACTACGACCGCCGGCACCGCGCCGAGCTGATCCCGACCCTCGAAGCGTTCCTCGACTGCGACGGCTCCTGGACCCGCTGCGCCACCCGGCTCCACCTGCACGTCAACACGCTGCGCTATCGCGTGGGCAGGATCGAGCAGTTGACGGGCCGGGACCTCTCTCGGCTGGAGGACAAGCTCGATTTCTTCTTGGCATTGCGGATGAGCTGAGGTCGCGCGGGCGCGCGACCGGCTCGCGTCAAGTGCCGCCGCTGTCCCACGACTTTGTGAAATTATTCACCCGCCCTCTTGGCCCCGCCCGGTGATCGGTGCTGGAATGCCGCCACCACTTCACAGCTCGACGGCGCGCTGGGCCTGCCCTTTCGGATCAGGTCGGTGTCGGGGCATCCCGCCTTTCGACGCCGATGAGCGGGACGTGGTGCGTGCAGCTGCACGGCGGAGGAGGGAGTCGGCGCGGAGCGCCGGCGACCGACGACAACGCCGCAGATGCGCGTGCCGCGCCCCGCGAGCCCGGGCTGAGCCGAAGGGCAGGACCCCGGGGAGGGCAACGTGGCGTATTCCGCCGTGGCTGGGAACGGAACGACCGACGGTGACGATCCGCTCCAGACCGCGGTATGGCGGCTGCGCTCGCGGGCCTGCTGGGTCGACGCGGCGGCACTGCTGCCGTCGGACACGCCGGCGTACTCCCTGCAGCGGGCGGGGCTGATGGTCGAACGGTGTCTCTACACCGAGGGCGGCTGGGAGGAGGCGGAGGACGCGCTGCGGACGGCGGAGGCGGTGGCCCGCACCGACGAGGAGCGGGGTGCCGCCGCGTGCGAGCGCGGCCAACTCGCCTACGCGGCCACGCTGCACGGGGTGCGGGACCGGGCCGACGAGGCGCGGGCCGCGCTCGGGAGGGCGGCCGCACTGATCCCTCCGGGGGCGCCGGGACGGGCCCTGCTCGACTTCCGCCGGGGTCTGCTGGCGGAGAACCTGACCCGCTCCCCGCAGGCGGCCCGGGCGGCCTACCGCCGAGCCCACGCGGCCGCCACGGCCCACGCCGACCCGCTGCTGCTGTCCTTCACCTGGCGTCACCTGGCCGGACTGGCCCTGCGGGACGGGGAGTTGAGCGAGGCACGGCACGGCTTCGCCGAGTCGCTGCGGATCAGGGAAGAGCTGGGCTACCTGGTGGGCACGGCCCCGGCACTCGCCTCCCTGGCCGACACGGAGTCGGAGCCGGAGGCGTCGCGGTTGCGGGAGGAGGCGGGGAGGTTGTTCCGGCTGCTGGGCGGTGTCCCCACGTGGCTGTCAAGCCAGTTGACACCGCCCGCCCCGGGAGCGGCGACCGCCTGAGCCGACTGAGAGGAAACTGAGAGTTCGCTGTGCCAGGCTGACGCGCCCCCGACCCCCCCTTCAGGAGCGCTTCGCCATGAGCACCGTCAACGGCCTGCCGGCCCATGTCCTGCTGGTCCACATCGTGGTCGTCCTGGTCCCGCTGACCGCCCTCGCCCTGGTGGCGGCCGCGCTGTGGCCGCCTGCCGCCCGACGGCTGGGCGTGCTGCTGCCCTCGCTCGCCCTTGTCGCCCTGGCGAGCGTGCCGCTGACGATGCAGGCCGGCGACTGGCTGGAACGGCACGTGACCGCTGACGCCCTGGTCAGCCGGCACACCGCGCTGGGTGACGAACTCCTGCCCTGGACGGTGGGTCTGTTCGTGCTGGCCACGGTGGTGTGGTGGGCGGCGCGGCGCGGCACGGCGGAGGCGGACCGGAGCGTGGCGGGACGCCTGTCGGGCCTTCCGGTGCGGATCGTCGTGGGCGTGCTGTCGGTGGCCGTGGCGGCCGGTGCGGTCGTGGACGTCTACCGGATAGGCGACTCCGGCGCGAAGGCCGCCTGGCACGACGCGTACGACAAGACGGCACAGGGCAACTGACGCGACTCCCGGCGCCCCGCACGGGGCGCTGGGAACAGCGCGACCAGCCGCACCCGGCCCCAGCCCTACGGCGCGATCAGGCTGCCGCGCAAACGCCCCCCACCCGTCACCTCACGTCGGCGAAATGCCCGGCCACCAAAGCCCGCACCGCATCCAACTGCCCCGCGATCAACGCCTCCAGCAACGCCGTGTGCTCCGACGCGTCCGCCATCAACTCGGCCCGGGGCCCGCGCAGCGGCGGCAGTGCCCGCCGGTGCAGGTCCTCCGCGATCTGCACCAACTGGTCGTTGCCCGCAAGGGCCAGCACCGCCCGGTGGAAGGCCCGGTCCGTCTCCGCGTACGTGGCCCGGCACCCGGTGGCCGCCGCCCGTACCGACTCCTCCGCCAGCGGCCGCAGCGCGACCCACCGCTCGGCCGGAACGCTGCGCGCGAGCCGCATCAGCACCGGCACCTCGATCAGCGCCCGCACCTCGGCCAGTTCGGCGAGCTCGCGCGCACCCCGCTCCACGACCCGGAACCCGCGGTTGGGCACGACCTCGACCGCGCCCTCCTGGGCCAACTGCTGCATCGCCTCGCGCACGGGCGTCGCGGAGACCCCGAACCGCTCCCCCAGCGCCGGCGCCGAGTACACCTCACCGGGCGCCAGCTCCCCGCTCACCAGTGCCGTACGCAACGCGTCCAGGATCTGTCCCCGCACGGACGCCCGCTGCACGGCGGGCCTGGGCTGCGGGATCGGCCGCTCACCGTGCGTGTGCTCGCCGCGCGCGGCCGGCGTGCCGGCGGTGTATCCGGTCGCCTCCCGGGCCGTCTCCTCGGACCGCGTCTGCGCCGGCACCCTGGCCGTCTCGGCGGGAGCCGCGTGCGCGCGCTGGTCCACGGGGCCTCCTCCGGCTCGTCGGCACTCGGGTCATTAACGGCGGGTTGTCACTTGTCCGTCAAGCACCTTAGGCGCACAAGGCGATAGTTCAAACTTCCGAACGAATGGGTAAGGTAAGGCTTACTTATCCGATAGTCGGCCCGCACCCGATCGGTGGTAGCCGGTGACCTCCCCCGTCTCCGCCGCCTACGCCCGCCTCGGCGAGGTCTGCCCCCACCTGGCGGTCACGGAGCTGGGTGCGGGCGATCCGGCCCCCCGGGGGCGGCGGCTGGGTCGGCGCCGCCGAACTCGCGGCGGGCGGACCCGGTCTGGACGCCTTCCTCTCCTGGGACGAGGACCAGATCCTGCGGGACTACGGCCGGCCGGGCCGCCCGGACGTGGTGGCCGGCTTCGGCCTGCACCGCTACGGCTGGGCCGCCTGCCTCCTGATCACCCTCCCGTGGTTCCTGGACCGCCGGGTCCCGCGCCTGCCCGTGACGCATGTCTCGTACGACCGCACGGCCGGCCGCATGACGGTACGCGTCGCCTCCTTCGCCTGCCTGCCGTACGACCCGGCGGCGGCGCTGCCGGGCGCGGTCGTCGTCGCCGACGAGGGTGCGCTGCGCGCGCAGGTACGGGCGGCCGCGGCCGAGCACCTGGAACCGGTCCTCGGCGCCTTCGGGCCAGGGATGCGGCGGCGCGGGCGCCCGCTGTGGGGCATGGCGACCGACGAGATCGTCGAGGGGCTCTGGTACGTCGCCGGACTGCTCGGGGACGAGGAGCGGGCAGTACGCGAACTCGGCCGGCTCCTGCCGGGCGCCACCGAGCCGTACGTCGGCTCGGCCGCCTTCCGGGTGCCGACCGGCCCGACGGGGCAGCCGCTGCCGACCCGGGAGCGGGTGAGCTGCTGCATGTACTACACACTGCGCCCCGAGGACACCTGCGCCACCTGCCCGCGCACCCGCGACGGCGAGCGGATCGCCGAACTCGGGTCGTCAGCGGCGGCCTGAGGCCCCCTCAGGGCCTTTCCGAGGACGAAGCACCCCACGGCGTCCACTAAGATCACCTGGCGGGATCACCCTTGCGGCGACAGGGAATTCACAACTTCCTCACTTGCCGCAGGAACTTTCCGAGGAACCACCCGTATGGGTACTCTTACTCGAACTCAACTCCCGCCCCTCACGCGGCAGTTCGAGCAGAATGCCGCCCTGGGGCAACCCCTTGCACTTCCTTGGCGGTCTCTTGCCCCGAAACCCCCTGAGGGCCGGCGGGATTGGGCCACTATGGCGGGCGATACGCCCTATCCCAATGCAAGGGACCCCCTAGATGAGACTGACCGACATATCGCTGAACTGGCTGCTTCCGGGCGCCGTACTGCTCGTGGGCGTGCTGGTCGCGGTGGCGGTGCTGACGCGCTCCAAGCGGTCCGGCGGGGAGCACGCGAAGGACGACTCCTGGGAGCGCAGCGAGGAGCGCCGCAGGCGCAAGGAGGCCATATACGGCACCGCCTCCTATGTGCTCCTCTTCTGCTGTGCGGCGGTGGCCGCCGCCCTCTCCTTCCACGGACTCGTCGGCTTCGGCCAGGAGAACCTCGGCCTCTCCGGCGGCTGGGAGTACCTCGTGCCGTTCGGCCTGGACGGTGCGGCGATGTTCTGCTCCGTCCTCGCGGTGCGCGAGGCCAGCCACGGTGACGCCGCGCTCGGCTCCCGGATACTGGTGTGGACGTTCGCGGGAGCCGCGGCCTGGTTCAACTGGGTGCACGCGCCCCGGGGCATCGGCCACGACGGTGCTCCGCAGTTCTTCTCCGGCATGTCGCTCTCGGCGGCCGTCCTCTTCGACCGCGCGCTCAAGCAGACCCGCAAGGCCGCCCTGCGGGAGCAGGGCCTGGTGCCTCGCCCGCTGCCGCAGATCCGCATCGTGCGCTGGATGCGGGCCCCCCGCGAGACCTACAGGGCCTGGTCGCTGATGCTCCTGGAGGGCGTGCGCAGCCTGGACGAGGCGGTCGAGGAGGTGCGCGACGACATGCGGCAGAAGGAGGAGAACCGACTGCGCCGCCGCGAGCACGACCGTCTGGAGCGCGCCCAGCTCAAGGCCATCAGCCGGGGCCACCGCGGCTTCGCCGGGCGCGTCGGCCGGCAGGTCGAGGTGCACGAGGTCGAGCGCGGTCCCTCCCAGGCCACTGCGGAGCCTGCCATACCGGCGCCGGAGCAGCTGCCCGTACGCCCTCGGCCCTCCCTTCAGCCGGTCCGCAAAGGATCTGACCCGATCACCGTCGACCTGACCGCGGAGGACGACACAATGGCGCTGCCGCGCCTCGACTCCCTGGAGCGCAAGCTCAAGGACCTTGAGCAGCAGTTCGGTTGAGCACCTGCTGCCGGACAGCACCTCGGGACGGGGGCGTGACCATCGGGGTCGCGCCCCCGTCCCGTTGTGAGAAGGCGCCCTCAGGCGGCCCCCGCGTCCAGTTCGAACCACACCGACTTGCCCACCTCGTGCGCCTGGACACCCCATGCGTCCGCGAGGGAGTCGACCAGCACCAGGCCCCGGCCGTGGGTGCCGTCCCCGGCGTCCGGGGCGCACACGCGCGGCCGGCGGCCCACGAAGTCCCGCACCTCCACGCGCAGTTGGCCCGGTCCCACGACGGCCGTCAGCACGGCCTCGCGGTCGGTGTGGACGAGAGCGTTGGTGACGAGCTCACTGGTGAGCAGTTCCGCGATCTCCGAGCGGCCCGGATTCCCCCAGTGCCGCAGCAGCTCCCGCAGTTCCCTGCGCGCCTCGGGCACCGCCCGCAGATCCGACCGCCCCAGCCGGCGCCTGAGCTGTGACGGGTGTCCCCGTTCCGTCGTGTCGCTCTCTTCCCCCGCCGTCCCCGCCGAGGAGGCCCCGATGGCGACGGGACCGCCCCCTCGTGCCTGACTGTTCATGACCCCCGCCCGCACGCTGTTGACCGGATCCCCTCCTGATCGAACACGTTCACGGGGATCCATGCCCGCTCGGGCACGGGCCAGTCATGTCACGCCGATGACGACCGGGTGTTCGGCCATGTCCCGGACCGGCCCCGGCCCAGCCGTCGTCTCCCGGACCGCCCCGTACGCGCCAACGGTGCCGCGGACCCGGCGTGAAACAGCCCCTCGCGCAACCCCCCGAGCTGATTCACGCGGTCCACGGCACCGACGAACCTGGCCGAAACCTACCCTTCCGCCTACTTGCTCCCGAGGCCCGTGGTGCCGATGTGAATGATCTTGTGGGTGTCGCGGCTCATGTCGACGATCAGCTTCGTGGTCGTGTCACGGCTCCAGGTGAGGGTGATGACGGCCTCGGTGTGGTTCTTCGCCGTGCCGTTGGCGGTGACCTTCCACTTGAGCGGGGTGTTCTGGGCCTGCAGCACCCCGTTGGCGTGCTCCTGGTCCTCCCAGGCCTCCACCTGCTTCAGGTAGGCCGGGTCGATGTAGTAGGCGCGCAGCGCGGTGGGCAGGTCGCCGCTTGCGTCCGGGTCGTTCACGGCGTCGATGTAGGCGCCGTAGAAGTCGGCGATCCGGGTGAGGTTGTCGGACGGGTCGCCGCTGACGCTGCGCGGAGCGCCGGCCGAGGCCTGGGCCGTGACGCCGAGCCCGAGGGCCACGGCGAGCACGCCGGCGGTGAGGACGGTGCGGGTCTTGGTGCTCATGTCTGTTCCCCGTTTTCTGTACTTGGATTTCCGTACGTGGATTTCCGTACGTGGTCGACACGTGGTGTGTGTCGGGGCCGTCCTCCCCTCCCCCGAGCGGGAGGACGGCCCCCGTCTTTCAGTGGTGCAGCTTCTGGACGGCCGTGGTGGTCGTCCTCTTGAACGCCTTCACCGGGGCGTCCTGGAAGCCGCCCAGCTGCCCCCAGTCCACGACCGTGACGGTGCTCCCGTCCCGGCCGATCGACAGCAGCCGGATGTCACTGGCACCCCAGGAGGTCTCGGTGTGCAGGGCGTAGACATGGGCGCCGTCCCCTACGGGCAGGTCGCCGTGGTCCTGGAAGGCGGCCCGGGTCTCCGGGTCCTCCATCTCGATCCGGTACGCGCAGGACACGATGTCCTCGTCCAGCTTCGCGAACCGGCCCTTCGCGCCGCTGACACTGGCCAGTTCGACGCTGACCTGACGGGCGGTGGTGTCGAGGTCCGTGCGGAACTCCCGGTACCAGGTGTTCTGGCCGCCGCCGAGCGCGATGCCCAGGCAGGTGTCCTGCTTGACCGCCTCCGGCACGCCCGCGGCGACCTTGCCGGCCGTCCAGGACGAGCTCGGGTGCGGCGGCAGGTCGGCCGCCGCGAGAAAGCCGGGCGGCTTCGGTGCGGCCGCCGCCGGGGCGGCGAGCGCGGTGCCGACGGCCAGTGCGGCGCCGGCGAGTAGGGTGAGCGCGCCTGCTCGGGTGCGCTTGGGCATGGGTGGTCCCCCGTTGGATCGGTGCATGGGTGTGGGATGCCGCTGACGGCGCCGGCTGGTCGGTCCGGCCCTGGTCGGTGCGACACCAGAAGCATCGGCGGTCACCTGCGGCAACCGCAACGGCTACCGCCCGCTTTGCCGCCCTGGAACCATCCCAGCCCTGCTGACGTGCAGGTATAAGAGTGCCTGGGATACGGACGACCGGGGAAGGTGCCCGTGCGCGAGGACGTCGAGGAGTTCGCGGCGCTGCTGCGGCAGTTGAAGGACCGTACGGACCGGAGCTACGGCTCCCTGGCCCGCCGCCTGAACATGAACACCTCCACCCTGCATCGCTACTGCGCGGGCGAGGCGGTGCCGCTGGACTTCGCTCCGGTCGAGCGCCTGGCCGCGTTCTGCGGAGCGTCACCGGAGGAACGGCTCGAACTCCACGAGCGCTGGCTGCGGGCGGTGGCGGCACGGCAGCGACCGCGCACAGTGGAGGACACCGGAACCCAAGCGACCGAAGCGGAAGCCCAACCCCCGGAAGCCGTGGTGGAGTCCGGAGAGGAGCCGGTGCCGCGGCCCGCGCCACGGCCCTGGTACCGCCGGCGCCGCACCCTGGTCGCCTCGGCCGTGGCCACCGTCCTCCTGGTGACGCTGGGCAGTCTGTCCGCCCTCTCCGACGACCGGCCGCCCACCGGCACCGCGGCCCGGTCCCCCGGCTCCTCCCCCAGGACCGCAGCCGGTGACGCCGAGCGCCCCGACGCCACGCCCGTCACCCCGACACCGGACCCCCGCTCGCCCAGCCCCTCACGGTCCCCCTCGCCGGACGGCACCAAGACCCCCTCCGCCTCCACCGCCCCGAGCACGTCGGACACCCCCACCGCGACCGCCGTCCCCCTCACCTGGACCGCCAGTTCCCAGGTCTGGGAACTGGGCTGCGACCACGACTACGTCATCGACAAGCAGCCGGCGCAGGTCCCGCCGCCGCCCGCCCCGCAGGACGCCGGCACCTGGGCGGCCACCCAGAACGCGGTGCACGGCGGCGACACGATCGTCCAGATCTCGGTGCAGGGCCGTTCGTCCACCGCCGTCGTCCTGGAGGACCTGCGGGTGCGTGTGGTCGGCCGTACGGCGCCCGCACCGGGCGTCGCCTACTCGATGGCCGACGGCTGCGGCGGCGGGCTCACCCCGCGCTACTTCGACGTCGACCTGGACAAGGACCGCCCCATCGCCCGCCCGGTGGCCGGCGAGGGCCCGGACGGGCAGACCGTCTCGACCATGCGTCTGCCCTACCGGGTCTCGTCCACGGACCCGGAGGTACTGCGGGTCAACGCCGGCACCGAGGGCTGCGACTGCCGCTGGTATATCGAACTGGACTGGTCGTCCCAGGGCCGCTCCGGCACGGTCCGCGTCGACGACCACGGCCGGCCGTTCCGCACCAGCGCCATCAAGGGCCTGCCGCACTACTGGTACGGCTTCGTGAACGGCGTCCGCCAGTGGGTGCCGGTCGAGGGGTGAGCCAGGGGGTGTCGTCTGGATCAGGCCGGCTGTGAGGTGCGGTACGTCTTGACCGAGTCGAGCGGGGTCTGGTGCGTGCAGCTGCAAGGCGGAGGAGGCGTGGACAATCAGCCGCCACCGCGGCGGGCGACGCGGTGGGGGCACCCCCGGCCGAAGGCTGGGGGACGTCGGCGAGTGACGACAACGCGGCTGGGGGCACCCCCTCTGGGGGAGTGCGTGCCAGACCCCGCGACGCCGGCCTGATCCAGACGACACGCCCTAAGGCCTCGGCACGTGGCGCAGATTGGAGCGGGCCATCTGGAGCATCCGGCCCACGCCTCCGTCGAGGACCATCTTGGACGCGGAGAGCGCGAAGCCGGTGACCATCTCGGCCTTGATCTTCGGCGGGATGGACAGCGCGTTGGGGTCGGTGACGACGTCGATCAGGGCCGGCCCCTTGTGCTTGAAGGCGTCCTTCAGCGCACCGGCGAGCTGCTTGGGCTTCTCGACCCGCACCCCGTAGGCACCGCAGGCCTGGGCGACGGCGGCGAAGTCCGGGTTGACGTTGGTGGTGCCGTACGAGGGCAGGCCCGCGACCAGCATCTCCAACTCGACCATGCTGAGAGCCGAGTTGTTGAACAGTACGACCTTCACCGGCAGGTCGTACTGCACGAGTGTCAGGAAGTCGCCCATCAGCATGGCGAAGCCGCCGTCCCCGGACATCGACACGACCTGCCGCCGCCGGTCGGTGAACTGCGCGCCGATCGCCATCGGCAGCGCGTTGGCCATCGAGCCGTGCGAGAAGGAACCGATCACCCGGCGGCGGCCGTTGGGCGAGATGTAGCGGGCCGCCCAGACGTTGCACATGCCGGTGTCGACCGTGAACACCGCGTCCTCGTCGGCGAGCTCGTCGAGCACGGAGGCCACGTACTCGGGGTGGATCGGGACGTGCTTCTCGACATTCCGGGTGTACGCCTTCACCACCCCCTCCAGCGCGTCCGCGTGTTTCTTGAGCATCCGGTCGAGGAACCGCCGGTTCTCCTTGGTCCGCACCCGCGGCACCAGACAGCGCAGCGTCTCGCGCACATCGCCCCACACCGCCAGGTCAAGGCGGGAGCGGCGGCCGAGCACCTCGGGGCGGACGTCGACCTGGACGATCTGCACGTCGTCGGGGAGGAAGGCGTTGTACGGGAAGTCGGTGCCGAGCAGGATCAGCAGGTCGCACTCGTGGGTGGCCTCGTAGGCGGCGCCGTAGCCGAGCAGTCCGCTCATGCCGACGTCGTACGGGTTGTCGTACTGGATGTGCTCCTTGCCGCGCAGGGCGTGGCCCACCGGGGACTTGATCTTCCCGGCGAGTTCCATGACCTCCGCGTGCGCGCCGGCCGTGCCGCTGCCGCAGAACAGCGTCACCTTGTCCGCCGCGTCGATCATCGCGACGAGCTTGTCGAGTTCCTCATCGCCGGGGCGGGCGGTGGGCCGGGAGGTGACGATCGCGGCCTCGGCGGGATGCTCCGGGGCGGGCTCGTCGGCGATGTCGCCCGGCAGGCTCACCACGCTCACCCCACTGCGGCCGACCGCGTGCTGGATGGCGCTCTGGAGCAGCCGGGGCATCTGCTTGGGGCTGGAGATCAGCTCGCTGTAGTGGCTGCACTCCTGGAAGAGCCGGTCGGGGTGGGTCTCCTGGAAATAGCCCAGGCCGATCTCGCTGGACGGGATGTGCGAGGCGAGGGCGAGGACCGGGGCCATCGAACGGTGGGCGTCGTACAAGCCGTTGATGAGGTGCAGGTTGCCCGGGCCGCAGGAGCCGGCGCAGGCCGCCAGCTTCCCGGTGACCTGGGCCTCCGCGCCCGCCGCGAAGGCGGCGGTCTCCTCGTGGCGGACGTGGATCCAGTCGATGGCGGAGTTGCGGCGGACGGCGTCGACGACCGGGTTGAGGCTGTCGCCGACGACGCCGTAGAGGCGGCGTACTCCGGCGCGGACGAGGATGTCGACGAACTGCTCGGCGACGTTCTGCTTGGCCATGGCGGACGGATGCCCCTTCCCTGTGGGCGGATATCTCCCATCCACGCACAGAGACCGCCGTCACGCCTCCCAGACGGCCGCCGCCGTACGGTCGTCGGCGTAGCCCTTCACCCGTACCTGGGCGTCCGCGAGGAACGCGGCGAGGCCCGGCGGGGTACGGCCGGACCAGCGTCGGGCCAGATAGGCGCAGAGGGCGGGCTCGCCGCGCAGCGGGTCGGCGAGCCCGCCGCTGCACATCACGAGGGCATCACCCGGGCGGGCTACCGAGGCCCGGAAGAGGAACGGGTCGCGAGGCGGCTCGGGGGCCGGTTCGTAGGGGCTCGGCGGGGTCGGGATGCCGAGGTCCATGGTGAGCCGGTCGCCCTCCGGGCTCTCGGCGGGCGGCGACCCGAAGTCGACCACGGCCTCGCCGACGGTGTCGGTTTCGACGCGCGGTTCGATGTCCTGCCACTCGCCGTCCCGGAGCCGGAACAGTCCACCCTCCCCGACGCCGAAGAAGACCCGGGTACGGCACTGGAGCTGGGCGGGGATGAGCAGGCAGCGCAGGCTGGCCGCGTACTCGTCGGCGGCGATGCCCTGTTCGGCGGCGCTGGCGCGGAGTTTGCCGAGGGTGCGGTCGGTGAGCCGGTGCAGCCCGGACTTGAGGTCGCCGCGCCGGGCGGCCTGTATGTCCTCGGTCAGCCGCTGGTGGCTGCGGCCCACGGCCCGGGCGATCCACTCGCACGCCTCGGCGGCGGCCCGGTGGGCACCGGGGGTGGCCCGGGCGCCGGTGGCCATCGCGACCAGGAGCAGCGCCTGGTCGCCGGCCCCGAACCGGGCGGTGAGCAGGGCGTCGCGGCGCGGCTGACCCCGGTACCGGGCGGAGTCGCCACGCTGGGAGACGGCCCGCAGGGTGCAGGTGCCATAGCAGGCGCCGTCCAGCACGGTGTCGGCGACCAGGTCGCCGAGTTCGTCGGGGTCGGCGGCGGGCAGGGCGGTGGGTTCGGCGTCGTAGGTGGGCGGGCCGGAGCCGACGTACTCCACGGAGGAGACCGGGGCGGCCGGGGCGGAGTGCGGCGGGAGCGTGGCCAGGTCGGGCCGGGTGGCGGGGTGGGAGTCCGCCCAGGCGTCGCCCTCCGCCTCCAGGAACTCCTGATCCTCCTCGTCCCACGGCCAGGGCTTCCGGGCGGCCGCGGTGTCCTCGCCGGGTGGCTCGGCGGCGGGAGCGGCGGCCGCGCGTTGCGCCGGCACGGTCGGCGGCGTCGGCACAGTCGCGGACGGCACCGCAGCGGCCGGCGGCACCGGAGCGGCGCCCGGTTCGTCGGCGACGCCCCGCCGACCCCGTCCCGCCACCGTGTTCTTCGCCGAGGCGAAGCGGTCGTCCAGGGAATCGGGTGCGGCCGTGGGGCCGGTGTCCTCGGTGGAGTCGTCGTACAACTCCCCCCACCAGTCGTCCTCATGACGTGTGGGCCTACCCCCTGGCTGACTCATGCCCCTGATTGTCCACCGCACCGGCCGGATGAAAACGGGGCATCAGGAAAATCCCGCAGCCGACCCGGTGTCGAACGGCATGTCGAGGGACACCCTGAACACCCGTGCGAGGAAAGGGAGTCGAGGACACGCGGGAGATACGGGTGAGGGACGGCACGGATGACACGTATGAGCCGCCGGGTGGTCCCACCCCCCACGGGAGAACCACCCGGCGACACCTGAGTGACCCGGCCCCGGATCCCCCACGCGTGCGCGGGTCATGGGCCCGGGCCACCGTTCGCAGGGCCGGACGCGGTGGCGCCGGCCGGAGGCCAGATTGTGACGGGTGTTCCTTACGACCAGCCGTGAATCGCGGGTCTGGATCCCGTGTGAAGGTGCCGCGGTGACGTGATCTTGGCAGAGTGACCGGCGGTACGGCGATGATGTGCTGCGGCGGGTTTGCGCCGTGGCCGGTTCCCGCCATGGCGCCCGACGGCGAAGGAGGAACGCGGGTCGATGCTGGCAGCGCTCGGTCTGGACGAGAGGGACGAGTCGGCGTACCGGACGCTGGTCTCCGTGGGCGCCGCCGACGTGCCCGATCTGGCGCGGCGCCTGACGCTGACCGAGCCGGACACCGAGCGCGCGCTGCGCCGGCTGGAGCGGCACGGCCTGGCGGCCCAGTCCTCGGGCCGGCCGGGCCGCTGGGTGGCGGCGCCGCCGGGGGTGGCGCTGGGTGCGCTGCTCACCCAGCAGCGGCACGAGCTGGAGAAGGCGGAGCTGGCCGCGGCGCTGCTGGCCGAGGAGTACCGGGCGGCGGCCGCCGAGCCGGCGGTGCACGACCTGGTGGAGGTGGTGACCGGCGCCCCGGCCGTCGCCCAGCGCTTCCTCCAGCTCCAACTGGGCGCCGGTGACGAGGTGTGCGCGCTGGTCACCGGCAACCCGGTGGTGGTGTCCGGGATGGAGAACGAGGCGGAGGAGCAGGCGGCCGGCCGGGGGGTGCGCTACCGGGTGGTGGTGGAGCGGTCGGTGCTGGATCTGCCGCACGGGATCACGGAGTTGACGGCGGCGCTGGGCCGGGACGAGCGGGTGCGGGTGGTGGAGCGGGTCCCGACGAAACTGGTCGTGGCGGACCGCGCACTCGCGATGGTCCCGCTCACCTCGCACACCTCGGAGCCCGCCGCGCTCGTGGTGCACGCCAGCGGCCTACTGGAGCTGCTGTCCGAACTATTCGAGTCGGTCTGGCGTACGGCCCTGCCGCTGCGCCTCGGCACGTCCGGGGTGACCGAGGAGCAGCCGGACGCGCCCGACGCCACCGATCTGGAGGTGCTGTCACTCCTGCTGGCCGGGCTGACCGACGTGAGCGTGGCCAAACAGCTCGACCTGGGCCTCAGGACCGTACAGCGCCGGGTGAAGCGGCTGATGGAGCTCGCCGGGGTGACGACCCGGCTGCAACTGGGCTGGCACGCCTACGAGCGCGGCTGGGTGGCCCGGGACTGACCGGGGCGGCCCGCCGGGATCTACCTCAGAGCAGGTCGACGAGCCGGACGGCGGCGGCCAGGGCGCCCATGCCGGCGTCGTTGAAGTGCAGATGGTCGCCGGGGTCGTAGGCGGGCCGGATGCGCGCCGGATGCTGCGGGTCGCGGACGACGGCGTCGAAGTCGACGTACGCGTCGAAGACGTGCCGGGTGCGGATCAGCGCGTTGACCCGCTGTCGTACGGCCTCCCGGGCCTCGGTGTAGCCGCTGAACCCGGCGTACGGCGTGAGCGTGGCGCCGACGACCCGGATCCCGCGTGCGTGGGCGCGGGCCACGATGGTCCGGTAGGCACCCAGGAAGTCAGCGGGGTTCGTGGCCTCCGGGGTGCCCTTGATGTCGTTGATGCCTTCGAGGACGACCAGGGTCCGCACACCCGCCCGGGCGAGCCCGTCGGCGTCCAGCCGGTTCAGGGCGCCCGGCCCTCCGGTGCTGTCGGTCAGCAGCCGGTTGCCGGAGATCCCGGCGTTGAGGACGCCGATCCGGAAGGGGCGCAGCCGTTCCGCGAGGCGGTCGGGCCAGCGGTGGTTGGCGCCGAAGGTGGAGCCGTTGCCGTCGGTGAGGGAGTCGCCGAAGGCGACCACACTGCCGAGGGCCACACTCCGCACGTCGACACCGGTGACGTAGTACCAGTTCCCGGTGGTCCGGGTGTACGCGGCCCCGTCCTCGTCAGCCGCCCGGCCGGCACCGTGCCTGGCGAGGTAGCTGGTCTGGAGTGCGACACGGTGGTAGGTGGCGGGACCGGAGTCGCCCGGGGTCTCGACGGTGACCAGCAGGTCGGCGGCGGCCGGGACGGCGAGCGGTACCGGATCACTGACCAGGTCCTGCCCGACGGGTACGACGGCGGTGCCGGCGCCGGCGAAGGTGGCACCGCGCATCGACCCGGGTACGGCGTCCGGGCCGGTGCCCCGGCGCAGAGCGACGGTGACCGCGCCGAGCCGCAGCGGTGCGCTGCCGAGCCGGTTGCTGATCCGGAGCCGTACGGCACTGCCTCCGACGCTGAGATGGACGACGTTGCGGTAGGCGGCGCCGGGAACGGCGGGGGCGGTACCGGAAGGCGCGGTCGCCCAGCTCCCCGCCCAGAGCGAAGGGCCGGATTCGGCACCGGCCCGCACCGTCGTCCCCACCACCAACAGCAGCGCCGCGCCGAGAACCCGCCCGACCTTGCCCATCCACACCCGCCCTTCCGAAGGCCTACTGGAGGGGAAGGTGACATACGGATGATGAGCGTGGCGGCAACTTGACCGGGGGACCACTCGGGTGGCGGAGCGCGTGCCCGGCGGAGCGGCGCCATGGAGGAACGGGCCGCACCCCGGCCGCGGGTGGTGCGTGGGGGCTCGCGCGGTTCCCCGCGCCCCTTCAGGGCGCTAACCGACCGCCGCCCCTCCCTCCAGTGTCAGCAGCCACACCTTTCGCTCAAGTCCCCCCGCGTACCCGGTCATCGACCCGTCCGCACCGATCACCCGATGACAAGGCCGCACGATCAGCAACGGGTTGGCCCCGATCGCCCCGCCGACCGCCCGAACCGCCATCCTGGACGACCCGATCCGTGCGGCGATCTCCCCGTACGTCGTCGTCCCCCCGTGCGGAACGCCATCCAGCGCACCCCACACCCGCTCCCGGAACTCGGTCCCGTGCGCGCTCAACTCCAGCTGGAACTCCTTGAGTTCACCGGCGAAGTAGGCGGCGAGCTGCTCCTCGGCCGCACGGAAGGGCCCCGCGTCCGCGAGCCACCCCGCCTCGACGCTCCGGCCGCGCTTCTGCCCGGGGACGGAGAGCGACGTCAACGCCCCGTTCTCATCGGCGGTCAGGAGCAACTCCCCGACCGGCGAAGCGATCCGCGTCCAGTAGGTGACACCCATCAGTTCCTCAGCTCTCCTTCCACAAGCAGGTGCCGGACGGCATACGACCGCCAGGGCCGCCAGTCGTCCGGTATGTCCAGGCCGGGCGCGGCCACGTCGGGATCGCCGAGCGCGCGGACGCGGATCGCGGCGACGACCGCCGGCTCCACTCCGGGCAGGGCCCGCAGAGCCGCCTCCGCGTCTTCCCGGTCGGCGCCCGGGTCCAGCCGTACCGTGCCGTCCGCGAGCGCGGCGGCGAGCGCGCCGAGGCTGCCGTCCGGCTCGGCCTCGGCGAGCACGGCGGGCTCCGGGAAGAGGTGGGTGAGGCTGCCGGAGGGCGCGTCGATCACCTTGCCGTACCGCTGGACCAGCCGCTCGGTGCCGGCGGTGCCGGCCAGGGCCCGTACGGCGGCCTCGGCCGGATCCGCGGCGCCGGGTGAGCGCAGCCCCGGCCGCGCGGCGACCAGCGGGGCGAACCGTGGGTCGTCGGCGAGTCGCTCGTCGATGGCGTACGGGTCGGCGTCGAGGTCGAACAGCCGGCGCAGTCGCTGTACGGCGGTGGTCAGGTCACGTGGGTCGGTGAGGCGCAGCCGGGCGTCGAGCCAGCCGCCGGGATGGGCACCGCTGACCGAGGTGGTGGTACCGCCGCGCTCCTCGACGGCCACGACGGCATGGCCGTACGGCAGTCGCAGGGTCCGGCGGTAGGTGCGGGCGCCGGGGACGCCGGTGACCTCCTCCACGCCGGGCACGGCCTCTCGTTCCAGCAGGTCGAAGACGGGGCCGGCCTGGTACGGGCCGCGGTGGGCGAGCCGCAGCGGGATCCCGGCGGCCGGCGAGCCGCGCCGGGCGTCCCGGCCGCCGGGCGCCGCCTCGCGCAGCTCGCTCGGGGTCGTGGCGTACACGGCGCGGACGGTGTCGTTGAACTGCCGCACGCTCGCGAACCCGCTCGCGAACGCGATCTCCGTGATCGGCAGCTCGGTGGTCTGGAGCAGCACGCGTGCGGTGTGGGCCCGCTGGGCCCGGGCGAGGGCGACCGGGCCGGCGCCGAGCTCGGCGACGAGCTGCCGCTGCACCTGGCGGGCGCTGTAGCCGAGCCGGTCGGCGAGGCCGCCGACGCCCTCCCGGTCCACGACGCCGTCGCCGATCAGCCGCATGGCCCGGCCGACGACGTCGGCGCGGGCGTTCCACTCGGCGGACCCGGGCACGGCGTCCGGGCGGCACCGGCGGCAGGCCCGGAAGCCGGAACCCTGTGCCGCGGCGGCGGTGGGGAAGAAGCGGACGTTGTGCCGCTTGGGGGTGACGGCGGGGCAGCTGGGACGGCAGTAGATGCCGGTGGTCCGCACGGCGAAGAAGAACGCGCCGTCGAACCGGCCGTCCCGGCTGCGCACCGCCTCGTACCTGGTGTCTTCGTCCATCACGCTTCAAGTGTGAGCGATGCGGAGGGACGGAGCTGGCGGGAATCGGACGTGACACTGGGGGCCGGGCGAGATGGGGCCGCCTACCGGCGGTGTACCGATATGCGGCTCCGCCGCCGGGGTCGATCAGCCCCCACGCACCCGCCTTCGGACGACTACCGCCACCGCCCCCTCTTGGCCTCCATCGCCGCCTTCCCCTCCGCGCCCCTCTTCTTCCAGTCCTTCTTGATCCCGGACCGGAGCCGCGCGTCCGTCTTCGCGACGATCCACCGGTTCTCCCGCATCAGCTTGCGGTAGCTCTCCAGCCGGCGCACGGGCAGTTCCCCGGTCTCCACCGCGAGGCGGACCGCGCAGCCCGGCTCGCTCTCGTGCTCGCAGTCGGAGAACCGGCATCCCTGTGCCAGTTCCTCGATCTCGGAGAACACCTGCCCGACCCCGGTCCCGGCGTCGAACAGGCCCACGCCTCGCAGCCCAGGGGTGTCGATCAGCACTCCCCCTCCCGGCAGCGCCAGCAGGTTGCGGGTGGTCGTGGTGTGGCGGCCCTTGCCGTCGACGTCCCGGGCGGCCTGGACGTCCATCACGTCCTCGCCCACCAGCGCGTTGGCGAGAGTGGACTTGCCCGCGCCGGACTGGCCGAGCAGTACGGACGTACCCGAGCGGACGAGGGCGACGAGGGCGTCCAGGCCCTCCCCCGCCACCGCGCTGACGGTGAGGACCGGCACACCGGGCGCGCTCGTCTCGACGTCCTCCACCAGATGCCCGAGCGTCACCGGGTCCGGGACGAGGTCTGCCTTGGTGAGGACCACGACCGGCTGAGCCCCGGACTCCCAGGAGAGTGCCGACTTATACAGCAGGGCCTCACCACTCGAACAGGACATGGCAAGCGCCAGGAACCGCTCGATCCGCCCGAGGTCGAATTCGACCGCGAGCGACACACAGATGACTACATGATCGATGTTAGTGGCCAGAACCTGGCCCTCGGAACGCCTCGACGAGGTCGAGCGCACGAAGGCGGTACGACGGGGCAACAGCGTCCGTACGTACCGCGGGTCACTGCCTTCGGGGTCGACGGCGACCCAGTCCCCCGTGCACACGACCTTCATCGGGTCGTGGGGAACGACGAACTCGGTGTCGGCTCGGACGACACCAGCAGGGGTGACGACGTCGCACTGGCCACGGTCGACCCGTACGACACGGCCGGGCAGGAGACCCTGTTCGGCATATGGAGCGAACTCGGCTTCCCAGTCCACATCCCAGCCGTACGGAGCGAGAGGGTGCGACGAGGAAGAGACCAAGGGAGAAGAGAAAGACAAGGGGTGACCCTTCACAAGGGCGGCCCCGGCCTAGCGCCGATCAATAGGCGCGCGGAAGAGAGTCGGTCAGCCGGAGGCCACGGAGGTGGACTTGATGAACTTCTGGATGCGGGCAGCGCCCATCGCAACAACAGCCATCGGTCAACACCTCCCAAGCCGGACCACCGGCGACAACCACAAGGTCGCCGCTCGAACAGCAACCACCCTAGACGTACATCCAAATGCGGTGCCACCAAATAACTATCACGCCCTCACCGCGGCATGCGTGGACAGCTGTGCACCGTATGCCGGTCTCAACACCCGAGGGACAGCGCCGACGCGGCTTACGCCGCAAGCTCCACTCCTTCGCTGCCAAAATTGATCCCCGCCAGCTCCACCACTGGCCTCCGGTAGCTGACGTCCACACCCGACTGCGTCGTGAACTCCACCATGTCGTAGCGAAGCGCACACTTCACCGGCCCACTCCCCGTGCCCGCGCATGCCTCAACGGGGGACGGCGTCCTCGATGTAGGCGACCAGCTCCGGCAGCGGGATCCGGCGATGTGCGGCGGCGCGGAAGGCGCCCAGCACGATCGCGGTGTCGCTGATGGAGGGGAGTCCCTTGCCCCGGACGTCTCCTATGAGCAGCCGCGTGGAGCCGGGGATCCGGGCGGCGGCGTACAGGTCGCCGCCGATGGTCGCGTCCGCATCGGCGCTGCGGTACTGCGAGGCAAGAGTGACGGATCCGGTCCGCTGCGGCAGAGGCCGCAGTACGACGCGCTGTGCCGCGTCGGATACCGAGCGGACCCGGACCAGTTCGCGTTCGCGCCGGTCCCGTAGACGAGTGAACAGGAAGAGGAAGGCACAGACGGCGAGGAGGACGGAGAGTTCGACCAGGACACTCTCGGTGGCCAGTGTCCGGCGCTCCAGGCCGGCCCAGACCAGTGCGAGAACCGCCAGTGCCCCGATCATCGCGGTGGCGCGCGGCCCGGTGCCCACCGCGGTGACCGCCACCGCGACGACGAGGAGGTGAGCGAGAAGGATGTCCGGCGGCAGGAACCCGTCGGCCACCGGGCTCGGAATACGAGACCAAGTACTACCGCGAAACCATGAAACCCCAGGTCACAGTCACGACCTAGAGTCTCGATCAAACCCGGAACGGTTCAGGGTGCGTGCTGTCGCGGTCCCTGATCAGGTGCGTGACCGTGACGAAGGCGTACCGGAGGTCCATGACCAGATGCCCGGGCGGCCCGGTGACCCAGTTGACGCTGGGGTGGGCGGTCTCGCCGACGACGTGGTGCGACAATTGGTGTGGTCGATGACCGCGGAGACTTACAGCCTCGCGCTGTTCGGGGTTGAACGTGCGAGATTGGGAAGGCGCCAGCAGGTAAGATCACTCGCCATATCCTGATCAGGCCGACCGACAAGATTGCCGAACTGGCCGCCGCCTGTCGAAGGCCAGCGAGTGTGTGGTCGATCTTGTGTCGCCCGGCGCCGGATGGACGGCGCAGGCCGAGCGCGAAGCGCGCACGAGCAGGTGATCAACGGGGCCGACCCTACTCGTGTGGCTCCCACGGCCGGTCTGAACCTCTGTCCCGGGGGCCAGATCAGATATCGCCGCGAAATCACGGGGAAGCAGCGTCAGATGATGGGGAATACGCCATGACACAGAAGAACTGGTTCATTACAGGTGCCTCGCGGGGCTTCGGGCGGGAGTGGGCGATCGCGGCGCTGGAACGCGGTGACTCGGTGGCCGGGACGGCGCGTGATCTGTCCACGCTGGACGATCTTGTCGCGACCTACGGACAGCGGTTCCTGCCTCTGCAACTCGATGTCACGGACCGCGACGCCGACTTCGCCGCGGTACGGCAAGCGCACGAGCGATTCGGGCGCCTCGACGTGGTGGTCAACAACGCCGGGTATGGCCACTTCGGGATGGTCGAGGAGATCACCGAGGCGGAGGCCCGCGCGCAGTTGGAGACCAACCTGTTCGGGGCGTTGTGGGTCACCCAGGCGGCGCTGCCGTTCCTGCGCGAGCAGGGTAGCGGTCACATTCTGCAGGTTTCCTCTATAGGTGGGATCAGCGCCTTCCCGTTGGTCGGCATCTACCACGCATCAAAGTGGGCGCTCGAAGGAATCAGCCAGTCGCTGGCCCAGGAGGTAGCGTCGTTCGGCATCAAGGTAACGCTGATCGAGCCTGGCGGGTTCGCCACCGACTGGGCCGGTTCCTCGTCGCGCAGGTCAGAACAGTTGCCAGCGTACGCGGACTACCACGAGCAGGTGCAGGAGCAGCGCCGCAAGCGCGTCGGCACCCCGGGTGACCCGAATGCATCCGCCGCAGCCGTCCTGAAGCTCGTGGATGCCGCTGAGCCGCCGCTACGATGCTTCCTCGGTACGGTACCGCTCGGTATCGCGAAGGCCGACTACGAGCAACGTCTGGCGACGTGGGAGAAGTGGCAGCCGGTGGCGGAGCTGGCACAGGGCTGAGTAGAGGATCTCCTGCCGGCGGACGGCCGCTTCGGCACGCAGGTCGGGGCAGGGCGCGACCGAAGAGGCGGATCTAATCCACGCCGGGGATGACCCAATCGTAGAGGGTGCGTTTCTTCCTGAGTCATCCAGCGGCCCTTCGGGCCTCGCGTTGGGGCGGGAAAATTGGGGCGGGTTCGGCGTCCGCGCTCCGTGCCCAGGCAGTGGGCGGCAGGATGACTGCTGTCGTGGCCACGGTCCCCATTGGGCCAGTGCACCCGCGACACCTGCGCCGAGTCCGAAGCCCGCTGTCTGGCAGAGCGAGGCGCGCCGCGCCGCGAGCCCGGAATCCGTGCTGCTGGACAGCTCCTTGACCCAGCTGGTGCCCACCGCCATGGCGATGCCCACCGCGACGCCGGTCAGTAGCCGGCCGCCGTAGATGGGCCAAGGGCCGTCGGTGCCGAAGGCCAGCACCAGGCTTGCCACGGCTGAGGCTGCCGTCCCGGCCACCAGCACCGTCCGGCAGCCGCGCCGGTCCGAGATCGGCCCGGCGAGCAGCAGCCCGGGCACCAGCCCCACGACGTATGCGCCCAGGAAGGCGTCGACGCTCAGCGCCGAGTAGCCACCGAGCCGGCGGTACATCAGCAGCAGGGGGGTGAACTGGTTGCCGCCCCAGCCGCAGACGAACATCGCCGCGGCGACCACCGCCCAGGAACGCGGGCGGGAGGCGGTGGGAGGACAGGTCGGCTGCACGGTTTCGAGCATGGTGACGTGAAATTCCTCGGTATGCGTAGGTAGGCGGGTGCGCCGTCCGCTGCGTCAGCGATCGCTGCTGCGGCTGCCCGGCGAGCCGTGTGTCGCGGCCAGATGAGCGCGCAGGGCCTCACTGAAGGCGCCGCTCGCCCCGGCGCAGAGGTGATTGAGCAGGGTCTCGTGCTCGGCGTCTACCGGGCGCTCGCCGAGCACGCCGAGCGCGAGGCGTACCCCGAAGCCGTCGAACAGGCCCACGCCGACTTCGCCGCCCTCCAGGCCGGCGAAGTCTCCGGACCCCGCCTTGCTCTCCCTGACCGAGCGTCACCCTGATTACGGAAAGCTACGGCCGTCGTTCACCGTCCGAGCAGGCGCCGGATCACGTCGTCCAGTTCGCGTCCGTCGACTGCAGGTCCATCGTCGGTCCTCCAGGCCACGAAGCCGTCCGGGCGCACGAGGACCGCTCCGTCGGGTGTCGTCCCGTGAACGGCCGACCAGTCGGGACCTTCTCCGGTGTCGAGGTCGTATGCGGCTCCCCGGCCGATGAGGTGGGCCTCGAGCGGCACACCCAGCCGTCCGGCCGCCCCGCGCGCCGCTTCGGACCAGTCCGGGCGCCCGCAAAGCAGGACGAAGGAGTGCTCGTACAGGTCGATGGTGGAGAGGACCTCACCGCCGCGTACGACCTGCATGTGGGGGGCGCGGGAGCCCGGGTCGGCACACAGGCGCAACAGGTCGGGGACGACGGGTCCGTCGGCACCGGCCACCGCCGGGGACGTGTAGCGGTATCCCAGCGCCACCGTGATCGGTACCTCGGAGTATCCCGCCGATTTCCTGGCGGTGTAACCGGAGTTCTGGTCGCTGCGTGCCTGGATGGTCGACCGTGCACTGATGGCCTGGGCCAGGGGGCGGCGCTCGGCCTCGTAGGTGTCGAGGAGCCGGGGGTCCGCCCAGCCGCGCAGGACAGCGGCGACCTTCCACGCGAGGTTGTGTGCGTCCTGAATGCCGATGTTGGCGCCGAAGGCTCCGGTCGGCGGCATTTCGTGTGCCGAGTCACCGACGAGGAACACCCTGCCGTCCCGGTAGGCGTCCGCCAGCCGCTCCGCGGCGCACCAGGGCGCCTTGCTGGTGATCTCGATATCCAGGTCGCGCATTCCGGCCGCCGCGCGGATGTGCTCGGTACACAGCTCGTCGGTGAAGTGCTCGGCCGTCTGTCCCCTCTCGGGGAACCAGGGCAGCTGGAAGACCCAGCGCTCCTTGTCGTCCACGGGCTGCAGCACGCCCTGGCCCGCGGGATCGGTGACGTAGCACAGGACGAAATGGTCCTCCCCCACCATCTCGCGCAACATCCTGCTGCGGAAGACGATGCTGAGGCGGTGGAACAGGACTCCCGGTCCCGTCTGCCCGATGCCGAGCCGCTCGCGCACGGTGCTGCGTGCTCCATCGGCTGCGAGCAGGTAGTCCGAGCGCAGTGTGCGGGACTCACCGGACTCCGTGTCGCGCACGACAGCCGCTACCCCACGATCGTCCTGTGTGAACGACATCAGCTCCGTCGCGAACCGTACGTCCCCGCCGAGTTCCCTGATGCTCCGCAGCAGCACCGGTTCGAGGTCGCTCTGGGGGCAATCGCAGCGAACTGCCGAACAAAGACCGTGCTCGGGCGGTCTGCCGGTGACCGGCGCCTGCAGCCACTCTCGGCGTTCGCCGTGCAGCGTGTCCACCCGGAGGATCCCCCGGTTGTGGGACAGGTTTCCCGCCGCCCGGCGCATCGCCGGCTCCAGGCCTGCGGTCCGGAAGAGTTCCATCGTCCGCATGTTGGTGCGCCGGCCGCGCGGGTGCCCCGACAGCGTCGTGCGGCGTTCGACAACCTGGTGACGGATACCCAGTCGCCCGAGGAACAACGATGCGGACAGTCCTACGAGCGATCCCCCGGCAATCAGCACGGGTACATGTTCGTCACCGTCACCGCTGTCGATCATATGATCGTCTCCTCCAGGGTCCGGGGCGCCGTGCTGTACCAGCGCCTCCCTGTAGGACTCTCCCCCATCCTCTGCCGACTTCCGGCCGATCACGCCCGAGTGATCGCCTGGATGCCGTATAGAGGCTGGGCGCCTTCGCCGATGAGGCCGCCGCCCGGCGCTGGCTGGAAGACCGCAGCAGTCCGCTGCCGCAGCCGCCGGACTACCGCGGTGAGGCCGCCGCCCGGCTGACCCGCGCCGCCCTCACCCGGTCCGCGGGTGCCTCCGCGATCCCGAAAGCCAGCCTCGACACGGGCAACGCGACGTCGGCAGGAACGGCCCAGCGGCCGGACCCTCGGAGGCCGACGTGAGCCGCGCCGGCCTCGCCTTCGCCGCCCACCCGGACGCTATCGCGGACCTGCGCCAACTCCCCGACGAAATCCGCGACCTGGCGCTGCTGGAACTGCAGAACCTGGTCCAAGGCAGCGACGACTGCCTGCCTCTGACCGGCCGCCTCGCGGGCTTCCACAAGGTCTACGTCGATCCGGCCGTCTCCTACCGGATGGTGATCCAGTTCCGCCCGGCCCCGCCCACCTCGACCCACAAACGCGAGATCTACCTCGTCGCGGCCGGTGCCCGGGATCTCGGACTCGACGCTGCCGTCGATGCCAGCCTCACCACCCCGCACCATAACGGCCGACCAAGGGCGTCAACACGCGCACGAAGGAGATCACGAGGCAAGTGAAGGGCCGAGCCGGATTCACCCCCCTGCGCCACCGAATTGCCCTCCAGCGATCATCGCATAGCGCAACCGTCGATTACCGACAGCAAAATTGAGGATAGCCCCCTGCGACTGTGCAGCTGAAGTGAGTGGTGGGTGTGCAAGTTCTGGTGACCTCAAGGTGAATCGTATCTTCGGTGGCATGATGAGTGGCTACGGTGCATTCCAGCTGGGCTGTGTTCGGGGGAATTGATGCAGAGTCTTGTACGCATGCCACTTGAGGGCGGCGGAACCGTGCTCTTCGAGGCGGCACCGGAAGTCGACGGGCCGGTGAAGGCGGGGCGGGTCAGGGAGGCGATCCGTGAGCTGCCGCAGACGCTGCAGGATGCTCTGGCCCCAGTTCGGGAGACAGCACGAACGGTGGTGGACCAGTTGCGACAAGCCGGACCGGATGAGGTGGAAGTGGAGTTCGGGGTGAATCTCTCGGCCCAGGCCGGAGCCGTCATCACAAAGGGCGAGGCAGCAGTTCACCTCAAGGTCCGCGTGTTGTGGCATAGCGGGGAGTCGTCCATGGACAGCACGGGGTGAGGGCCGGGAATGTGCCCGAGGAGAACAGCCTCCCATTGGGCCTCGGGAGCGGCCGTGCTGGGGCTGAGGACGATCCCACGAAGGGTGGCGCATGGCAGTCTTCAGTGCCAGCTTCGGTCGCTCAGGTCCTCGCGGAGGACGGCCGTGTGGCCGGAGCAAGCTTCCTGATCGAGGAAGACGTCGCCGTCACCTGTGCACACGTCGCGCGAGATGCTGGAGCAAGCCCCGGTGGTCGGGTAGTACTTGCCTTCCCGCACCTCCGAGACACCCCGCGAGTGGCAGGTCGGGTGCTCGTCGACCAGTGGCGGCCGCCTGAAGCGGAAGACATCGCCGTCGTACGGCTGGAGAGTGCTCCAGCGGGCGCATGGCCACTGGCGCTGGGGGCGGCGGGCTGTCGGGGGCATCGCGTGTCCTCGTTCGGCTTCCCCGATCAAGCACCCCCGGGCGGCCATTTCGGATACGGCACTGCTGGCGACATCCTCCCCGACAGTCACGGTACTGGCCCGCTGCTGCAGTTGTCCGAGGCGAACGACCTGACGACCGGGTTTAGCGGCGCACCGGTCGTGGACGAGCTAACCGGTCTGGTCATCGGCATGGTCACCTCGATCACCGCCCCGGACGCCCACCTCAAGGGTCTGGGCATTGCGTACAGCACACCCGCTGAGGTCCTGCGGGAAGTCCGGCCGGAGCTGGTCGAGCACCAGGTGTGTCCTTACCGAGGTCTAGAGCCGTTCACCGCAGAGCACGCCGGGCGGTTCCACGGCCGGGAGAGCGCCGTGGAGAGCGTGCTGGCGGCACTGCAGCGACAGCCACGGCTGCTGTTACTGCTCGGCCCTTCCGGCGCAGGCAAGTCTTCCCTAGTCCAGGCCGGCCTCCTGCCGGCCCTCGCCGCAGGGGCCTTACCCGGCAGTGACCGCTGGCTCCCCCTTCTCGCCCGCCCGGGCCAGGACCTGCTGGCCGAGCTGGAACGCGCCGGCCTCCCCGGAGCCGCGAGTGACGGTATCGTGCCGGCGGTGGAGCGCCGCCTCGCCGCCGACCCGGACTGCGACAGGCTGATTATGGTCATCGACCAGTTCGAGGAACTCCTCACCCAGGCGCCCCAGTCAGCTGATGGCCAAATGCACGACCAGCACGTGTCCACAGTTCGGCAGTTGGTGGCGGCGATCAAGTCGCGCCCCTCGCTCAGCGTAGTCCTGATCATGCGAGACGACTTCTATTCACGTCTGGCCGCTTCGGCTCCCCAGCTCCTGGAGGCCGCGGCGCCCGGATTGCTCAACGTTCCTGCCACGCTGAACAATTCGGAGCTGAAAGCGATCATCACCCGGCCTGCCGAGGCAGTAGGAGCGCGATTCGAGGTCGGGCTGCCAGAGCGGATCATCTCCGATGTGCTCGCCGCGGACCCTGCGCGACAGGCACCCGTCACCCTCCTTGCGCCCCTGGAACTGGCACTGAGTCAGCTGTGGGAGCGCCGCGAGGACGGCCGGCTCACGCACCGGGCCTACCAGCGCATCGGCGAGGTCACCGGTGCTCTGACGATCTGGTGCAACACCGCCATCAACCACCTCCCTGCCGACCACCACCCGACCGCGCAGCGGGTACTCACCGCTCTGGTGCGGCCCGGAGACGAGGCCCAAGGCGTCCCGGCAACGCGCCGGCAGGTTCCGCTCACCCGTCTACGTGCTCTGACCGTCGACACCAGGCTGACGGGCTCAGCGGCTGATTCGGTCTTTGACGACGTGGTGGCCGCGTTGACCCGCTACCGCATCATCACTACCGGTACCGCAACGCAGTCCGGTGGTGCTCCAGGTGAGCCAATGGCCGAGCTCATCCACGACGCTCTCATCCGCGACTGGAACGACCTGCGCGATTGGGTGCTCCAGGACCACCGATTTCAAGTCTGGCTGCATCGCGTTACCGAGCAGAAGGCGCGCCACGCGCAAAGCGGCCATACCGGGGATCTGCTGGTCGGAACCACACTCGCGGAAGGGCTGGACTGGGCTCGTCAGCGCTCGCTTCCTGTTGACATCACTACGTTCCTGACGGCCAGCCAGCTGAATCAGCAGTCTGCTCTTCGTCGTACCCGCCGCCTCAACTCCTTCCTGGCCGGCATTTTGGCACTCGCCCTGATCGCCACGGCCGTGGCCTTCTGGCAACGGCAGGACGCTGTCACTGCACAGCAGGCTGCCCTCGCCGCACAGCGCCAGGCCCAGTCAAGACAACTGGCCGCACAGTCCACGACGTTGTTGGACAGCAATCCCGATTTGGCCTCGCTCCTGGCCGTCCAGGCCCACCAGGCCAATACCACGGCCGAAGCCACCGCCAGCCTCTACATCGCTGCCGCGCTTCCTCTGCGTCATCGCCTCGCCGGGCACACCGAATCCGTGGATGCAGTGGCGTTCAGCCCCGACGGCAAAACCCTCGCCAGCGGCAGCTGGGACAACACCGTACGGTTCTGGAACGTGGACAGCGGCAAAACACGTAGCGTCCTGCGCGGCCTCTCCGACACTGTCGGGGCGCTCGGGTTCAGCCCGGACGGCAAGACGCTCGTCACCACCAACTTGGACAACAGCGTGCAACTGCGGAACACCGAGGACGGCAAACTCCGCCACGTCCTGCGCGGTCACACGGGCACTGTGGGTTCGGCAGCCTTCAGTCCCGACGGCAAAACCCTCGCCACCGGCAGCGAAGACAGCACTGTGCGCCTGTGGGACGCAAACAGCGGCAAACTCCGCGGAATCCTCCGCGGCCACATCGACCCCATGCTTTCGGTGGCTTTCAGCCCGGACGGCAAAACCCTCGCCACCCCCGGTGTGGACAGCACCGCGCGCCTGTGGGATGTGGGCAGCGGCAAACCCCGCGGTCTCCTGCCAGGCCGAAGCGGCGCGGCGTCGCTGGCCTTCAGTCCGGACGGCGAGAGCCTTGCCAGCGGGAGCGGCGACGGCACCGTGCGCTTGTGGGACGCGAACAGCGGCGAACCCCGCAACACCCTCCGAGGCCACAGCGACGTCGTCGGCTCGTTGGCCTTCAGTCCGGACGGCGCTGTTCTCGCCAGCGGGAGCGGCGACGGCACCGTGCGCTTGTGGGACGCGAACAGCGGCGAACCCCGCAACACCCTCCGAGGCCACAGCGACGTCGTCGGCTCGT
>NZ_JBEXWP010000040.1:0-30167 GCF_040629895.1 Streptomyces sp. NPDC005866 | reverse complement strand
CGTTGGCCTTCAGTCCGGACGGCAAGAGCCTTGCCAGCGGGAGCGCAGACAATACCGTGCGCTTGTGGGACGTGCGCAGCGATGACTCCTTCGACATCCTGCGCGCCCGCAACGAGGTGTCCGCAGTTGCGTTCAGTCCGCGCGGCAAGACCCTTGCCACCGGCAACTGGGACAACACTGTGCGGGTGTGGGACACGAAGGGCGGCAAACTCCGCAAGACCCTACGAGGCCACACCCGCAGCGTGGCCTCGGTGGTGTTCAGCCCGGACGGCAGGACCCTCGCCACCGGCAGCGGCGACAAAACCGTACGCCTGTGGGACGTGGACACCGGTGAAACCCGCAAGGTCCTCCGCCCGCCTCGGCCTTCGCTGGGCATACTGCACGGCTTCGTCTCGGCGGCGTTCAGCCCCGATGGCAGGACCCTCGCCACCGGCAGCGGCAGCTTCGTGCAGCTTTGGGAGGTCAGCGGCGGCACCGCGCGCTACACCGTCGTTCAGCGCCGTGACGTGGATTCGGTGGCGTTCAGCCCGGACGGCAAGACGCTCGCCATCGCATGCGACGACGGCACCGTGCAGTTACGGGATCCGGGCAGCGGCAGGCTTCGCGACACATTGCGCGGCCACACCGACGCCATGAGTTCTGTGGTGTTCAGTCCCGACGGCAGGACCCTCGCAGCCAGCAACTTGGACTCCACCGTAGGGCTGTGGAACGTAGGCACCGGCAAAATCCGCGCGATACTCCGAGGCCATACCCGCGACGTGGGCTGGGTGGCGTTCAGTCCCGACGGCAGGACCCTCGCCACCGGCAGCGGCGACAACACCGTACGCCTGTGGGACGTGGACACCGGTGAAACCCGCAAGATTCTCCGCGGCCATACCAATACAGTCACCTCGGTGGCGTTCAGCCCCGACGGCAAGACCCTCGCCACCGGCAGCTGGGACAAGACCGTACGGCTCTGGAACGCATCCCTTCCTGACGCGGCTGAGGCCCGAAGGCACGTCTGCCAGGCTGTCCACCGCAATTTCACGCGGGAGGAGCGGTCTTCATATCTGCAAGGTCAATCATCCACGCCAGTGTGCCCAACGGAACCAGGACGCTGACTCAGTGAGTCTTTCCCGGTAACCGGTCGTCGCTCACTGTGATCGCTGTGCTGGGCTGCACTGCGTCCCTGCCGCCTCCAAGTTCGTGCAGCCCTAAGGCCCCTGGTAGGAACGATCTTGCGACAGAAAGATCCGACCGAGGGGCCTCACCTGCCGACCGGTGTCACATACACCGCCGTGCTTGATGTCCGCCGGACCACCGTCGAGCACCTGGCCCAACTGCTGCGCGACCACCGCGCAGCGATCGGCACCCGCCGGGGGCGGCGTGCGCTGGGCTGCTTCCGGCAGGCCGTGCTCATCCTGCGCTGGTTCCTCGACAGCACCCGCACACGACGAGCGGCTCCTTCATGAGGCCGAGACGTCCATGTTGTTGCGCCCGCCCGTGCACGAGCGCGCCCGTGCTGTGGACGAGGAACTCGCCACGCTGTTCCTCGGCGTCGCCCAGTCCTGGCTGGGTATCGCAGAGCGAGAGCGGGATCCGCGATACCTGAACGCGGCACTGAAACTGATCGGTTGCGCCGTCCTGTCGGGATGCGCCGCGGGCCGTGGACGAGAAGCGCGCTCCGCGGTGGCGTCAGCGCTGGCAGCGCTCGACCGGACAGACGCTCCAATCCCGTCCACCCTGCCTCCAGCACCGCAGTCCATGCCGAGCAGGTTGCCGCCGCTACCCGGAGCCTCGGAGGACAGGCGCATCGTGGTGCTCGCCGGCGCCCACGAAGACAAGCTGTGCAGCGCGCTGGACCGTAACCAGGGCCTGGGAGGCATCCTTCCGTCGGCTCAGAAGTCCAAGCACCTCGTGTACGTCATACTTCTTGCCGCTGCGTTCCAGGCATTCGAGGATGAGCGTCGCCGCGTGGGTTTCGCCTTTGGCAGGTCATCGAAGTTGAGCGGTGCGTGCGGAGGTAGCACGGGCGAACATCTCCAGCACCTCCGCAGACGCGTCCAGGAAGCCGCTCGCTGATCCCCCTGAGGAGTCGGTGCTGTAACACAGCCGACCTTAGGCATTCCCTTGCCGAGCACCGGAGTTGCGACCAGCACGGCTGGCGCCGTGGCGACGGCGCCCAGGACGGCCGCCGACGCCACGGATGTCCTGGCCGATCAGTCCTTTTCGGCAGTGGCGATCCGGCCGGCGTAGCGCTGCGTCCAGGTGGTGTCGGTGTCGACGGTGATGACCACGTCGTAGTAGCCCTGCTGGGTCGGCCACATGACGACGTTCGTCTTGCCGCCGCCTACCGTGACGTTCCGGGTGCTGCCGAGGTAGTCGTTGGCGGTGAGTGTGTAGCGCACCGGCTTGGTGCCGTCGTTGTGCAGTGTGAGCTTCACCTGAGCCTCGTGCTTAGTGCCCTCGCCCTTCAGCAGGTCGACCTCGACGCGCGGGAGGCCACCGTCCCTCGTTCCAGCAGGCGCGACCTTGCCGGCGAAGGAGCGCACAAATCCGTCGTTGGAGTAGATCGAGAACGCGTACTTGCCGTCGGTGGCCTTGGCGTCCCAGGTGTACTCGCGCGGCTTGCGCGCGGTGACAGTGAACGGCGTGCTGGTGAACGCCTGGTACTTGTCGGGGAAGACCTGGAAGCTCACGGCCTTGCCCTTCGCGCCGCCGGTCAGGGTCATCGTGGCGGTGACCATTCCCGACGCGCGGTCCTCCGAGACCCTCGCGTGCGGATGGAAGCTCAGCGGGCGTGGCTTCATGTGGTCGGCGGTGATAGACACCGACTGCTCGGTGAGCGGGTCCGAGAAGGTGGCCGGCCCCGGCTGCGGGTGGGCGAAGTCGACCGCGCTGGTCAGGTCGCCCGCGATCGAGCGCCGCCAGTCGCTGATGTTGGGGCAACGGAACGGCTTGCCGAGGTGGGCCGCCCAGATCTCGAGGAACTTGATCGTCGAGGTGTGGTCGAAGACTTCCGAGGCGACGTACCCGCCGCGGGTCCACGGCGAGACCAGCAGCATCGGCACCCGCGGACCGAAGCCAAGCGGGTAGTCGCCGACGTACTCGCGCGCTGTGCCCGTCTCAGGCCACGGCGGCAGCACGTGGTCGAACTTCCCGTCGTTCTCGTCGAAGTTGAGGATGAACAGGGTGTGGTTCCAGATATCGGGGTTGCCCTGCAGGCTGTCGAGCACCTTCTTGACGTAGCGCTCGCCGTGCAGGGTATCCGCGCTCGGGTGCTCAGACCAGCCGTACGGCGCCACGATCCAGGAGACCGCGGGCAGCGGGTGTTCCGCGCCCGGCTGGCAGGCGTCATGGAAGTCCTTGAGGACCGCGTCGAGGTTCTCCTCGGAGTCGTCGTTCGGCGAGGTCATGCCGGAGTAGTAGGCGGCGTTGCCGCGCCAGATCAGCCCAGTGCCGGGCCGCAGCTTCGGGTCGCCGGCGCTCAGCCCCTCCGGGTCGAACCCCTTGAAGTACTTCAGCTCGTTGTCGCCGTAGTCGCCGACCCAGGTGCTGATGTAACCCTGCCGCCCGTTGCCGCTGTTGTCGGAGTAGAGCCGCCAGTCGATGCCGACCTGCTGGAGCTGCTCGGCCACCGTGATCCAGGGGCGGGAGTAGTTGGACTCATCGATGTTGCCCGTCTCACTGTTGGCGGTACCGCTCCACAGGTACTTTCGGTTGGGGTCGGTCGGCCCGAACTCAGAGCAGAAGTTCTGGTCGGCGATGGTGTACTGCGCGGCGACCGAGTGGTAGAAGCCCATGTAGGCGTCGCTGTGGTAGTTCATGCAGCTGGCGCCGTTGTGCTGCACCCACAGGTCCCACTTGCGATGGTTGACGTCGCCCCAGGCTCCGTGGTCGTTGCCCCAGGCTCCGTCGTCGACCTGCGGGGTGACGATGTTGCCGCTGCCGTCCTTCTGCTGGAAGACGTTGGTGCCGTCCTGGAACCGCAGCGCTTGCTTGTCGTTGAAGCCGCGTATGCCGGGGAGCGTGCCGAAGTACTGGTCCGTGGAGCGGTTCTCCTGCATCAGGATCACGACATGCCGCAGGTCGGACATATCGCCCTTGAAGCCCCTCGGCAAGACGTACCTAGGCTTCGGAGCGGCGTACGCGCCGCTCGCCCCGGCGGTCCCGCCGAGCACCAGCGCCCCGGCGGCGACCCCCGCGCCCTGGAGGAACCGACGGCGGGCGGTACCGGTCGTCGTCTCGCGTCTGTCGCCGAGTTCGGACTCGGGCATCGGAAAAAGTTGTTCAGACATGTTGGGGACATTGCCGGAGCGCCATGGCAGCAACAACCGCCCGAAATCTCGGGGGGATGTCCGCGCGGAGAACACTTGGGATGGGTGCGAGCTATATAGCACCGGGTGCGGGCCTGTTGGAAGCAGCGACGACCGGCGGCGATGCCGGTGGTTTTGCGGGTCTTCAAAGTTGAGCGGTGCGCAGGCCGTCCGCGGATCATGACGTTGTGTGATCGTTCAGATGGTTCGGTCGTACTCGAGCCGGAGCAGGACGAGGGCCGCGGCGGCGATCTGGGTGATCCGGCTGGGGTCGAGGCTGACCCGTCGCAGGGCCTTGAAGGTGGTCTTGAGCAGGGAGTTGGCTCGTTCGCACACGCCGTGGATGCCGCGGATGACCTTGTTGTAGGTCTGCTGGGCCTCGGTCAGCTCGCCGCCTGCGGGCTTCTTGACCGGGTGGCGGAAGCCGTCGCCGGTGTTTTCGTACCCAAGATCGACCATCGTCGGCACGCCCGGCTCTGCCGCAAGACGGTTGAGCGCGTCGATCAGCCCGTGCCGACGGGCGCAGGTGGGGTCGTGCTCACGGCCCGGGCGGACCGGAGAGACCCAGATCGGCCAGCCGTCCGGAGTGGAGATGACTTGCACGTTCCCGCCGTGATGCCGGTGCTTGCCCGACCACCACAGGTCCGCGCCGTTGGGGCCCGGGGCCGCGACCCGGTCGGTGCGGACCACGGTGCCGTCCAGGTTCAGATGCGTCAGCCCGGCCGCCTTCGCCCTCTCCAAGGCTGTGCACAGATCCGGTGCCCCGGCGGCCAGGACGGTCAGTCCTTCGTGTAGGTACCGGTAGGCGGTGGAAGACGACAGGCCGTTGTCCCGGGCGAGTTGAGCCAGGCGGGTGCTGTCGAGGAACCAGCGCAGGATGAGCACGGCCTGCCGGAAGCAGCCCAGCGCACGCCGCCCCCGGCGGGTGCCGATCGCTGCGCGGTGGTCGCGCAGCAGTTGGGCCAGGTGCTCGACGGTCGCGAGCGTGCTGCTTGAGTGTCTCGACCGTTTCCCGCTTCTTGCTGCGGCGGAGGTAGAGATCAGCCAGATCGTCCGGGCGCTTCCCCGCCAGTTCCTCGGGAGTCGCGTCCCGGAACTCCTCTGCCACCTTCTGCTTCGCCATAGTTCCCTCCTACAACACAGACCCGGCCGCTCCAAACGGCATCTGTGCAGGTGAGGGCTGTGCTGTATTAGGCGGCGCTCTCCCAGGCCAGCGCCAGGAACCGTTCGATACGGCCGAGGTCGACCTCGACGGCGAGGGACACCGCGACGATCGCGTGGTCGACGTTGGCCGCGAGGATCTGCCCCTCAGACCGCTTGGAGGAGGTGGAACGCACGAAGGCGGTACGGCGCGGCAGATACGCGCGTACGTAACGGGGGTTGCCGCCGGGTTCCAAGGCGACCCAGTCGCCGGTGCACACGACGCGCATCGGATCGTGCGGGGTGACGAAGGCGGTGTCGGCGCGCAGCACCCCGCCGGCTGTGACGATGTCGCACTGTCCGCGGTCGACACGGAGGACACGCCCGGCCAGCAGGCCTTCGGCGGCGCAAGGGGCGAACTCGTGCGCCCAGGTCTCGTCCCAGCCGTAGGGAGCGAGCGCGGAGAAAACAGCGGAGCTGGAAGTCAAGGGTGACCCTCCACAGGGGCGGCCCCGGGAGTGAAGGTCAGCCGGTGGCCGCGGAGGTGGAATAGATGAACTTCTGGTCACGGGCAGCGCCCATCTCAACGACAGCCATCGGTCACACCTCCTGTTTCCTCACTCGGCGAGCAGTGGCCACACCGTATGCGGTACGCCCGCCCGCCGCCACCGGATTTCGCCCGGCCCCCGCTATGCGGCGAACGGTCCCGGTAACTCCCCCGATCCCCGCTGGATCAGCCGCGTCGGCATGATCACCGTGCGCGGTGGTGAGACGTCCCCGTGGATGCGGGCGAACAGCAGATGTGCCGCGGTGGTCGCGAGGGCCACCGGGTCCTGGGCGATCACCGTGACGGGCGGGGTGAGCCGGTCGGCCAGTGCGAAGTCGTCGAAGGCGATGAACGCCAGGCCGGCGGGGAGGACGGTGAGGGCGCTGAAGGCGAGGATTTCGTTGCCGGCCAGGAGAGCCGTCGGCGGGTCGGGCAGTGCCAGCAACTCGGTGACGGCCCTGGCCGCCTCCGGGCCCGGTCGCAGGCCGTCCCGGACCAGCTCCCGATCCGTGCCGATCCCGGCCGCCGCCAGCGCCGCCAGATAGCCCCGCCGGCGTTCGCCGAACGTCCAGATCCGCGGCGTGTCCCCGATATAAGCGATCCTGCGGTGGCCGTGTGCCACCAGCCGCTCCACCGCCTCCCGCACCGCGCCGAAGTTGTCGACCACGACGGCGTCCACGTCCAGCCCGGGTGCCGCCCGGTCCACGCAGACGATCTTCGTGCCCTGCGCCTGGGCCGGGCGCAGGAAGCGGTGGCCGCCGGCGGCCGGGGTCAGGATCAGGCCGTCGACGCGGCGGGCGGTGAACGCGGCGATCACCTCGCGTTCCCGGCGCAGGTCGGCGCGGCTGGAGCCGATGAGCATGACGCTGCCGCGCTGCCGGGCGACGTCCTCTGCCGCGGAGGCGACGGCGGCCATGAAGGGATCGGCGACATCGTCGACCAACAGGCCTATGGTCTGGCTCAGTTCGCGGGTACGGCGCAACTGGCGTGCCACGTCGTCGCGTTGGTAGCCCAGTTTGCGGACCGCGGCCTCCACCCGGGCGGCGGTCCGCGGGGCGACGGCCGCATCGCCGTTGACGACCCGGGACACCGTCATCGCGCTGACGCCCGCTTCCGCGGCGACGTCCTTCATGGTCGGCCGGGTGGCTGCCACGCCACGTCCTCCACCTGTGTCACGTTTGGGCGTCGACTCGTTAACGTTACCAACTCGACGGCATATCAACGGACGTGCAAACACGGGTAGTTGGGGTGCCGAGCAGCGCGATCCGGCACGGGCTGCACCACCCTTGACACCCCGCTGCGGGCGACCCAAGAATCAGCCAAGCTGTTAACGATACCAACCAGAAGGCACACCATGGCCTCTGCAAGGGAACCACTGCTCATCGCACATGGCGTGGTCAAGCGTTTCGGCCACGTCCAGGCGCTCCAGGGCGCCGATTTCACGGCATACCCCGGCGAGGTCGTCGCCCTCATCGGCGACAACGGCGCCGGCAAGTCCACTCTGGTGAACGTCCTGTCGGGCGTCCTCGCCCCCGACGCAGGCGAAGTCCGCCTGGACGGCGTGCCGGTGCGGTTCTCCGGGCCGATGGACGCACAGCGACACGGTGTGGAGACCGTCTACCAGGATCTGTCGCTCGCGCCCGATCTCGACGCGGCGGCCAATCTCTATCTCGGCCGGGAGATGGTGCGCGGGGGTCTGCTCGGGCGGATCGGCGTCCTCGACCGGCCCGCGATGCGCCGGGAGGCGGTGCGGGCCTTCGCCGAACTCGGCGTCGAACTGAAGGATGTGACGGCTGCTGTGACAACGTTGTCCGGCGGTCAGCGGCAGTCCGTGGCGGTGGCCCGGGCGGTCGCCTTCGCCAACAAGGTCATCTTCATGGACGAGCCGACCGCCGCCCTGGGGGTCGTGCAGCGCGCACGGGTCCTGGAGACCGTCCGCAGGGTCGCCGACCGGGGCGTCTGTGTGGTGCTGATCAGTCACAACATGCCCGAGGTGCTGTCGGTCGCGGACCGGGTGGAGGTGCTGCGGCTGGGCCGCCGCGTCGCGTCGTACACCGCGGCCGACACCACGATCGAGGAGCTCGTCGGGGCGATGACCGGGTCACTGGACGGGCCGAGCGGGGGCAAGGAAGCGGAGGGCGCACGATGACCGCCGAGAGCGAGAAGGCCCCCGCGGCCGTGGACAGCCGTTCCGGGGTGCCGGACTGGCTGCGGCGCGCGGCAACCCTCAACGAACTGTGGACCTTTGTGATCCTGCTGGCACTGGTGGTGTTCTTCACCATCGCGGCGCCGGGCAAGTTCTTCACCACGTACGACATCACCCAGATCGCCGTGAACGCGGCCATCTATCTGGTGCTCGGTGTCGGTATGACCTTCGTGATCATCACGGCGGGTATCGATCTGTCGATCGGGTCGGTGCTGGTGCTGGCCGCGGTGGCGGCTGGCGAGTACAACATCCATCACGGCGGGCCGGCGTCGGGCTGGGGCACCGTCGCGCTCTGTGCCGTCATCGCGCTGGCCGTGGGCACGGCGTGGGGCGCGCTGCAGGGCCTGGTGGTGGCCAGCGGCAAGGTGCCGCCGCTGATCGTGACGCTGGGCGGGCTCGGCGCGGCGCTGGGGATCGCCGAACTCGCCACCGGCGGTCAGGATCCGGCCGGCGCGGCCTCCACTCATCTGCAGAACAGCCTCGGTTTCGGCAAGCTGCTCGGGATCCCCTGGATGGTGATCCTGGCGGCCGTGGTCACCGTGATCTTCGGCGCGGTGCTGGGCAGCACGCGGTTCGGCGAGCACACCCTCGCGATCGGGTCGAATCCGACTGCCGTACGGCGGGCGGGCATTCCGGTGGGCCGGCATCTGGTGAAGGTGTACGGCCTGATGGGGCTGCTGGCCGGGCTGGGCGCGGTGATGTGGCTGGCCTCGTACGGCACGACGTCGATCGCCGGGCACTCCACCGACAACCTCAAGGTGATCACCGCGGTGGTCCTGGGCGGTACGAGCCTGTTCGGCGGGCGGGGTTCGGTGCTGGGCACGGTGATCGGTGTGTTCATTCCGGCGGTGCTGACCACCGGACTGATCGTGATCGGCGTCCAGCAGTACTGGCAGGACGTGGCGGTGGGCGTGGTGCTGGTCGTGGCCGTCTACGTCGACCAGATGCGCAGGAAGACCCGGGAACGCGCATGACGCAACCACGCACGACCGCGTCACACACGGCCGCGTCACGCACGACCGCATCACGCATGAAGCAATCGCACAGGACTACTCGATCGCGCGGGACAAGGAGAACTCTGTGATGGGGAGCATTCGCAGCAGGCGAGGGTTGCTGGTCGCGGTGGGCACGGTGCTGGCCCTCGGCGCGGCCTCGGCGTGCGGTTCGTCGGACGCCAGTGGCGGCTCGGGGAGTGCGGGCGGCGCCCAGGGCAAGAAGGTCCGGCTGATCACGGGGGTGAAGAGCGACCCCTTCTACATCACCATGACCTGTGCCGCCCAGCAGGAGGCCAAGGCCAAGGGGATGGACTTCGCGGCCGACGGTTCCGCGCAGTGGGACGTGTCGGTGCAGCGCCCGCTCCTCGACTCGGTGGCGGCGGCCCGGCCCGACGGGCTGCTGATCTCGCCGGTGGACACCAGCGCGCTGACCCCGTCGCTCAAGCAGATCCAGTCGGCGGGCACCAAGGTGGCCCTGGTGGACACGACGGTGAGCGACGACTCCGTCGGGATCACCCGGATCTCGTCGGACAACGAGAAGGGCGGCCGGGTCGCTGCCGACGCGCTGGCCAAGCTGATGAACGAGAAGGGTTCGGTCATCGTCATCAGCGTCAAGCCCGGCGTGTCGACGACCGATGCCCGGATCAAGGGCTTCACCGAGGAGATGGGCAAGTACCCGGGCATCAAGGTGCTGCCGACGCTGTACGACAACGACCTGCCGGCCACCGCGGCCTCCCAGATCCAGTCGACGCTCGCCGCCCACCCGGACCTGGGCGGGGCGTTCGCGGGCAACACCAACACCGGTACGGGCATCGCCACAGGGCTGAAGCAGGCCGGCAAGCAGGGCACGGTGAAGGTGGCCGCGTTCGACGCCGAGCCCGACGAGGTCGCCGCGCTGAAGGCGGGCACCCTCCAGGTGCTGGTCGCCCAGGACCCGGCGGCGATCGGCCGGCAGGCCGTGGACCAGCTCGCCGAAGCCTTCGGGGGCAAGTCGGTGAGCAAGACGATCGGCACCAACATGGTGGCGATCACGAAGGACAACATGAACGACCCGTCGGTCAGCAAGTACTTCTACAAGTCGCAGTGCTGACGTGAGCCTGTGACGGGCAGTCGGCCGGCGGCCGGGCGGACCCGCGCTCCCGGGTCCCCCGGCGGCTGGTCGTGCGGTCGCCTCTGCTCAGTTCAGCTCAGCGAGCAGGAGCCGCCGTTCAGCGTGAAGGCGTACGGTGACGAGTTCTTGCCGCTCCAGGTGCCGAGGAAGCCGAAGGACAGGCTGCCGTTCGGGGAGACCGCCCGGTTGTAGTCGGCGGCGTCGACGGTGACCCGGCCGCCGCTCTGGCTGACGTTCGCGTCCCACATCTGGGTGACCTTCTGGCCGTCGCGGAAGGACCACTGGAGCCGCCAGTCCGCCAGGGCCCGGGTGGTGGTGACGGTGACGGTGGCCTGGAAGCCGTCGGTCCACTGGTTGACCAGGTCGTAGGAGACCTGGCAGGTGGCCGCCGCGGACGCGGTGGGGGAGGCGGAGCCGGTGGCCCCGTGGCCGGTGCCCGCCGTGACGGTGGAGGTGCCCTGGGGTTCCGGGTCGGGGTTCTTGTCGCGCGGCCGGCCGGCGGTGACCGAGGAGGACGGGGAGGACGAGGAGGGCGCGGCGGAGGCCGTGCGGGTGGGGAGCGGGTCGTGGGACGGGGGCACGGCGGTGGGGTCGGCGACCGGCTGACGGTCGTCGTGGGAGGCGGTGGCCGTGTCGTCGCCGGAGCGGCTGCCCATCGGCATCATCGACACGCCGAGTGCCACCAGCGAGATCATGACGGCCGCCCCGAGCAGCCCGTGGCGCAGCACCCTGGCCCGGCCGGTGCCCTCCCCGGGGTCGCCGCCGTCGTGGTCGCCGGCGTCCGGGCGGCCCGCGCCGAGCCGTACCTCGGCCGCGCGGCGGCGGCGCTCCAGGTAGGCGAGGCCGCCCCAGCCGATGACCCCGCCGGCAAGCGCCGCGGGCAGTCCGCCGCCGTGCAGCCGCAGACAGGCGGCGGCCTCGGCGCACTGCACACAGGTGGCGAGGTGCCGGGAGAGGTCTTCGGGGGTGTCGGCGGCGGCGGAGCGGGTGACCGCGTCGAGGAGCCGGGCGTAACTGCGGCACTCGCCGGCCATGGGCGTGTCGAGGTGGGCCCGGTGGCAGCGGTCCCGGAACAGGGCGCGCACCTGCTCCAGCTCCTGGGCGGTGACGGCCGGGTCGAGACGGAGCCGGCGCGCCACCGAGGGCAGCGGCAGCGCCTCCACCTCGGCCAGCCACAGCAGTGAGGCGTCCGCCTCCTGCATGTCCCGCAGGCCGCGCAGCGCGACGGGCCGCTGCAGCGGCAGACCCGCATAACGTGCGGCCTTCTCGGAGTTGAGCCACAGCCTGAGGTCCGGGTCGAGTTTGTGGCCCAGCCCGTCGGTCTCCCAACTGGCCGCCGTGTTGCGGACGGCGGTGAGCAACAGCGGGATCATCGGCAGCCGGGCGGCGCGCCGTGCGGCGCCTCGGGCGGGGGTGAAGTCGGTGTCTCGGGCTTCGCGCACACCGAGCGCGAAGGCCTCGGTGGCCAGTTGATTGGCCGTCAGAGAGCCGGATGTGCACAGGTCGGCGTAGGAGAGCACCGCGTCCCAGCATTCGGAGAACAGCGCTGCCTCGGCGGCGTCCTGAGGGATCGGCAGGTCGGGCATGGGTCTCCTGCATCGAAAGCGAGGTCAACTCACCACATCGGCAACGGAGTTGAGGGGAACCCTCGCGGCAGGCCCCGAGCCTTTCACGTCTCCTGCACAACTGACAAGCGGCCTATTCAAAACCGGTTACCGGCGGTCGTGCCACGGATCCTCCCCGTCACCCATACCACCGGCCCCCGGCATCACGTCAACCGCGGCGCCTCAGGGTGTTCTTGTCCACCGTGGCCCACAACTCCGGCCTCCTGTACGGACCGCGACCGCATTCCGACTCACCGTCCTCCTCGATCCCTCTCCTGTCGATGCCCGGGAGGCAAGCGCGGTCGCCGCAGTCCGAACCGGGGCGCCGCCGGCCCGGTCGAGCCCCGGCCGACGCCTGCGGGAACGCCTCGGAGGGCGTCGGCAGCCTGCCTGACGCCCTCCTGTGTCCGGTGGCCCGAGGGGAGTTACACCTTCGTCGGTTCCTCCGCCGCGAGGCTGTCCATGAAGGAGCTGACGGAGAAGACGGCGTTGCCGGGTCCGGGCGGGCCGTAGCCGGGGGGTGAGGACAGGCCGAAGTCCTCCATCGTCTGGCGGTAGGCCTGGAGCAGGCGGATGTGGTACTCCAGCGGGGCGCCCTGCGGGTTGGCCTTGCCGAGGGGTGTCGTCGGCTCGGGGCACCAGGTGGTGAAGCGGGGCGTGATGCCGTGCGACATGAAGAAGCGCAGGCCCTCGGTGGTGGACTCGATCGCCTCGTCGACCGTGGTGAAGCCGAAGGGCTCGGCCATCTCCACGCCGGCCACGAAGTTGGGGATCACATTGCGCGCGCCGAAGATTTCGGCGGAGTCGAGGATGCGCTTGTGCCACTCGTCGCGGCCGACATAGCGCTCCTTGCCGGGGCAGTACAGCTCGAACAGCCGGCGGTCCCAGACCTCGTAGTTGGGGTGGTAGATCTGCACGCCGTAGTCCTTGAAGCGCTGGACGTCGTCACGCGGCAGCGCCTGGGCCACCACCTTGCCGATCCACCGCCCCGGGAACCGCTCCTCGATGGCCTTGGCGTAGTGCCCGTAGAAGTCGGCCTCGTCGCGCCCGGCGACGGTCTTGGTGATCGCGCCGCCGGTCAGCGTGTAGGCGGTGGAGGTCTTCGCGGTGTCGTACCGGTCGATGATCTCCAGCGCCTCCAGGACCTCCTCCACGTCCTTGACGCCTGTATACGGTCGCCCGGCGGCCTTGTGCTGTCGCCAGTTGTGGTTGATGTCGCAGTACTGGCACTCCTCCTTGGCGCCGAAGTACTGGCAGACCCGGAAGACCGTGAGGTAGATCAGGTAGCCCCACTGGATGGTCGGGGCGACCTCCATCACGGACTTCCCGTTGGCGAGCTTGTGCCGGTAGTACTCCGGCATCGGTGGCACCCCGACGTCGGCGATCCGCTTGCCGTCGAGGTAGAGCCCGAGCAGCCCGTCCTCGCCGGCGGCCACTCGATACGGCGAGGTGGGGTTCACACGCACCGACACCACGGTCCGGCGCAAGTCGTACGGGCCGCCCGTGAGGATGATCTCCTCCGGGGGCCGGCGCAGCGCGGCCTCGCCCAGCTCGGGCAGGGTGCCGTGGTCGAAGGAGAAGATGAAGTACGACTTCGGCTTGACCTCGCCGTTCTCGTTGTCGCTGAGGGCGGACGGGTCGAAGGCGACACCGCCCCGGAGCAGGTCCTCCTTGAAGACGGCTTCCCTCGGTACGTGCGGGAACCTCTCCATCAGATCCTCGACCAGCGTGGTACGGCTGCCCATCCCGTGTCTCCTCCCGGCTCAGGCGTTCGACTCCTCACGGTATGCCCCCGCTCGTTCGTCAGCCGTGCCGGGTCCCCTCACGGCGCGTGGCATGTCCCGGTTCGGAGGTGTTCGCCGCTTCGCCGCCGCCTGTCAGCTGCCGCCGGCCCGTCGCGTCGACTCGCGCAGCACCACATGCGTGCCCAGCACCAGATGCTGGCCGTCCGGCAGGTCGTCGCGGTGCAGGGCGAGCCGGACCGCCGCGCGGCCCAGTTCCTCCTGGGGCACATGGACGGTGGTGAGCGTCGGGTAGACGTCCCGGGCGACCGGGATGTCGTCGTACCCGGCCACGGCGATGTCGTCGGGGATACGGCGGCCGGACTCGCGCAGGGCCTGGATCACCCCTGTGGCGATCATGTCGGTGGCGGCGAAGACCGCCGTGAAATCCCGTCCGGAGGCGAGGAGGTCACGGGTCGCCTGATAGCCGCAGGAGCGGGAGAAGACACCGTCGGCGATCAGGTCCGGGTCCGGGGCGAGGCCGAGGAGTTCATGGGCGCGGGTGAAGCCGGCGATGCGCTGGGCGCTGGTGGACAGGCCGGGGACGCGGCCGAGGTAGGCGATGCGCCGGTGGCCGCCGGAGAGAAGGTGGCTGGTGAGGGCGAAGGCGCCGCCCTCGTTGTCGTAGTCGACGACGGTGGCCGGGACGCCGGGGCCGAGCGGCGGGCGGCCGACCAGGACGAGCCGGGAGCCCGCGCGGTCCAGGGCGTGGGCGAAGTGGGTCATACGGTCGTGGTATGCCCTGTCCTCCAGGGCGCCGCCCACCACGATCACCGCGTCGGCCCGCTGCTCCCGCATGGTCTCGACGACGTCGAGGATGCGCCGCGGGTCGCCGTGGGTGGTGCAGAGCATGCACAGCCGGCCCTCCGCCGAGGCCTGCTCCTCGACCCCGCGGGCGATGTGCGCGTAGAAGGGGCCGGTGACGTCGTCGACGACGAAGGCGACCGTCTTGTTGGTGGCGCCGCCGAGCGCGCGGGCGTGTGCGTTGACCACGTAGTCCAGCTCACGCATCGCCTTCAGGACCTTGGCGCGGGTGGTGGCGGCCACCGGGTAGGTGCCGCCCAGGACCCGGGAGACGGTGGATGCGGAGACCCCGGCCCGCGCGGCCACGTCCCGTACCGTCGAGGCGTCCCCGTTCGGCGCCGGCTGCGTCCTCTTCGCCACCGCTCGGCTCCCCTTCGTCATGTGTTCGGATCAGCCTACGAGACGGCCGTCACGCGGCCCGTTCGAGTCCCGAGTGGTCGACCGCATACAGCAGACCGTCTCCGGCCAGCAGCCGTTCGGCCTCCGCCACGACGGTCAGCCCCAGCCGCGCCAGTTCGTTGCCCTGCGAGCCGGCGAGGTGCGGGGTGAGGAAGGCGTTGGGCAGGTCGAACAGGGGGGAGTCGGCGGGCAGCGGCTCGGGGTCGGTGACATCGAGGACCGCGTTCAGGCGGCCCGTGCGCAGCTCCTCGACCAGGGCGTCGTGGTCGACGAGCGAGCCCCGTGAGGTGTTGATCAGCATCGATCCGCCCCGCATCAGGGCGAGTTCGCGGGCGCCGACGAGATGGCGGGTCTCGGGGGTCTGCGGGGCGTGCACGGTGACGATGTCCGAGGTGCGCAGCAGCTCGTCCAGCGGCAGCAGGGGGACGCCGAGCCGCGCGGCCTCCGACTCGTCGACGTACGGGTCGGCGAGGCTCACCACCAGGTCGTGGGGGCGCAGGAGTTCGATGAGCCGGCGGCCGATGCGGGAGGCGCCGACGATGCCGACGCGGCGGTGGAAGTTGCCGATGCCGGGGACGATGCCGCCGTACGGGTAGGTGCGCCGGGTGCGCAGCAGGTCACGGAAGGCGAAGACGTCCTTCCCGGCGAGAAGGATCATCGCGAGGGTGTACTCGGCGACGGGCAGCGCGTTGGCGGCGGCCGCCGAGGAGACGACGATGCCGCGCCGCCAGACCTCGGGCGTGGTGAAGCCCTTGACCGAGCCGGCCGCGTGCAGCACCGCGCGCAGTGCGGGCGCCGCGTCCAGCGCTGCCGCGTCCAGGGTCGGGCAGCCCCAGCCGGTGATGAGGACCTCGGTGCGGGCGAGCGTCTCCCGTACCCGGGGCTCGGTGAAATCGTCCACCACCACAGTGGGATCGATTTCTACGCACTCGCGCAGTCGCGCGAGCACCTCCGGCGGGAAGATATGCGGCACGTTCTGGGCTGTCATGGCGAACACTGCCTGGGGACGCTCGGGCAAGGAAGTGACCTTCCGGCTCGGTGACGCACGGATAGCAACCGGTCTCTACCGTAGGTCTCGGCGAATGAGAGGGTCAATGCACACGCACTCTCCGGAGGACGACAGGGATGGGACGGCAGAGATGACGGATCTGGCGCAGACGGTCACCAATTGGGCGCGCAACGTCACGTACACGGCGAAGGAGTTCCACCGCCCGCACTCGCTCGACGCGCTCCGGTCGCTGGTGGCGAGCGGTACGCGGGTGCGGGTGCTGGGCAGCGGGCACTCCTTCAACCGCATCGCCGACCCGGGTCCGCAGGGTCTGCTGGTCTCGATCGCCGGGCTGCCGCCGGTGGTCGAGGTGGACACGGCGGCCCGCACGGTCCGGGTCGCGGGCGGGGTGCGGTACGCCGAACTGGCCCGCGCGGTCCACGCGCACGGCCTGGCACTGCCCAACATGGCCTCGCTGCCGCACATCTCGGTGGCCGGCTCGGTGGCCACCGGCACACATGGTTCGGGCGTGGCCAACGGGTCGCTCGCGGCGCCCGTCCGGGAGGTGGAGCTGGTCCTCGCCGACGGCTCGACGGCCACCGTCGCGCGCGGGGACGACCGTTTCGACGGCGCCGTGACCTCACTGGGCGCACTCGGGATCGTCACCGCACTCACCCTCGACCTGGAACCGGCGTACGAGGTCGAGCAGTCGGTGCACGTCGAACTGCCGCTGGCGGGGCTGGACTTCGCGGCCGTGTCGGGGGCCGGGTACAGCGTGAGCCTGTTCACCGACTGGCGGGAGCCGGGCTTCAGGCAGGTGTGGGTGAAGCGGCGCACCGACCAGCCCGCCGTGGACTTCGGCTGGGCCGCGCCCGCGGCGGAGCCGATGCACCCGGTGCCGGGTATGCCGGCGGGCAACTGCACCCAGCAGTTCGGGGTGCCGGGGCCCTGGCACGAGCGGCTGCCGCACTTCCGGGCGGAGTTCACGCCGAGCAGCGGCGACGAGCTCCAGTCGGAGTATCTGCTGCCGAGGTCGACAGCCGTCGACGCACTGCATGCGGTCGACGGCATCCGGCAGTCGGTGTCCCCCGTGCTGCAGACCTGCGAGGTGCGGACGATCGCCGCCGATCCGCAGTGGCTCAGCCCCGCCCACGGCCGGGACTCCGTCGCCCTGCACTTCACCTGGGTCGACGACCTGGCGGCCGTGCTGCCCGCGGTGCGCCGGCTCGAGGAGGCGCTGGAGCCCTTCGAGCCGCGTCCGCACTGGGGCAAGGTGTACACCGTCCCCGGCGAGGTGCTCCGTGGCCGCTACCCGCGCCTGGCCGACTTCCGCGCGCTGGCCCGGACCCTGGACCCTGAGGGGAAGTTCGCCAATCCGTTCGTACAGGATGTCCTGGGCGCGTGACCGACGGCATTCCCGGCCGGACCGGGCCCGCGCCCGCCCCGGACTTAATACAGCCCTTTTCCTAATCCCTTGTCGAAAACATCCCGCAGCCCATAGCCTTGCGCCGTGTGAAGCACACATCACGTGACATCCGCACCGCGAACCGCTACGAGGTGCTGCGGCACATCATCGCCGAGTCTCCCACCTCCCGGCAGGAACTGGCGGCCGTCACCGGGCTGAGCCTGGCCACGGTGGCCACGCTCGTCGGCGAGCTGCTCGAACTGCGGATGATCACGGAGGTCGGCTTCGAGGACTCGGCGGGCGGGCGGCCCCGGGGACTCGTGGCGGTCAACGCGTCGGGGGGCGCGCTGATCGGCGTCGACATCGCGGAGACGTACGTCCATGTCGAGCTGTTCGACCTCGCGCTGAACGTACTGGCCCGCGCCGAGGAGGACATGCGCCCGGGCGAGCACCGGCCCGAGCAGGTGGTCGGCCATGCCGCCGCCGCCGTCGGCTCGGTGGTGGCGCAGGCCGGGGTCGAGGGGGCGCGGGTGCTGGGCGTCGGGGTGAGCGTGCCCGGGCAGGTGGACCGGGGCACGGGCATCGCCGAGTACGCGCCCAACTGGGACTGGCACGACGTGCCGCTGCTCGACCTGCTCTCCGAACACATCGCCTACCCCCTGTACCTGGACAATCCGCTGCGCGCCTGCGCGGTGGCCGAGCAGTGGTTCGGGGCGGCACGCGGGCGCGGGGACACGGTGGTGGTGAACCTCGGCACCGGGGTCGGCGCCGGGCTCGCCCTCGGCGGCGGACTGCACCGGGGCGTCAGCAACAGCGCCGGGGAGTGGGGGCACACGACGCTCGTGCTGGACGGGCGGCCGTGTCACTGCGGCAACCACGGCTGTGTGGAGACATATGTCGGCGCGCCCGGAATCATGCTGAATCTGCGGGAGTCGAGCCCGCACAGCCCGCTGCTGTACCCCGAAGACCAGACGGCCACCGTCGACGCGCTGGCCCGGGGCGTGGCGGCCGGTGACGCCGTAGCGGTCCAGGTCGTACGGGACACGGCCCGGTACATCGGCGCCGGTGTCGCCAACCTGGTCAACCTGCTCAACCCCGAACTGGTGGTGCTCAGCAGCTGGGTGGCCCGCAGGCTCGGTGAACCGCTGCTCGACGAGGTCCGCGAGGCCGTCCGGCGGCATGCGCTCCGGCGGCCGTTCGCCGCCACCGAGATCGTCCTCTCCCCCATCCCCACCGACCCGGTGTGCCTCGGCGCGGCCACGTTCGCGCTGGAGGGCGCGCTGCGGTCCGTGGGGCAGCGCGGCGGGGTGCGCACCGGCCGTACCGCGTCCGCCTCCCGGTGATCGAATGGTCCGACCTCGCGGGTCCATTAGTCCATTGCCGGGCTCGTCGGCGCTCTGCGACCGTCGTGGCGTATCCGCGGCCGGTCGGCCTCCCGAGCCGGCCGGCCGTACGTCGTGTACGGAACGAGGGAGTCCCCCAGCGTGGCCGCAAGCGTCGAGGTCCGCGTCTGGAGGCGGCCCTGTTCACGGTGGTGGCGGGTCCAGGCGATATTAACGGGACGCGGTCGGCGTAGGGTTGCCGGGACACGGAAGGGGGAGCCGTGACGTACGCGGCGCGGCGGGCGGAGCGGGCGGCACGCGCCGGGGACGCGACGGCCGGGCAACCGCTGTGGCGGCAGCGGGACTTCGGGTTCTTCTGGCTCGCCCAGACGCTGTCCGTCCTCGGCGATTCCTTCAGTCTCATCGCGCTTCCCCTGCTGGTCCTCCAGGCGACCGGCTCGGTGGCCCGGATGGGCCTGCTCACCGCCGTCGGCGGGGTCGCGATGGTGCTGGCCGCGGTCTTCGCAGGAGTGATCGTCGACCGGGTCGACCGGCGCAGGCTGCTCATCGCCTGCGACCTGGTCCGCATGGTCCTCTACGGTCTGGTCCCGGTCGTCTGGCTCGCCGGGCCGCACCTCTGGCTGCTGTACGTGGTCCTGCCGCTGTGCGAGGCCGTCGGCATGCTCTTCGCCGTCGGATACGTCACCGTCGTTCGCGGGCTCGTCGAGGTCACCCGGCTCACGGAGGCCAACGGGAGGGTCAACGCCACCGCGGCGGCGGCCGGTGTCCTCGGTCCCCTGGGCGCGGGTCTGATGGCCGCCCGGACGGGGCCGGCCGACGCGGTGGCCGTGGACGCGGCGAGCTATGCCGTCTCGGCGGCCCTCCTGCTCCTCGTACGGGTCCGGGAGCGCGCCGGGGACGAGCGGCCGACCGGGAAGCGGGGCGTGTGGCGCGACCTGCGCACCGGGGTCGGGTACCTCGTCCGCCACCCCGTACTGCGGTCGGTCACCGGGCTCCTCGCCGTCTTCAGCTTCCTCAGCCTCGGCATCAACGACCTGGTCATCTACCACCTCAGGCACGACCTCGGCCACGACGACGGCACGGTCGGCACGGTGCTGGCGATCGGCGCGGCCGGCACGATCACCGGGGCACTGCTGGTCGCCCGGCTCCGGCGGCGGCTGGGCTTCGGGCCGACCTGGATCGCCTCGACGGCGGTGTGCGGACTGGCCTTCGCCGGGCTCGGCTGGGTGCGCACGGTGCCCGTCGTGGCCGTCCTGTGCTCGGTCTACCTGGCCTGTGTGGGGATAGCGGGCACCTGTTCCATGTCCCTGCGCCAGGAAATCACCCCGGAACCTCTCCTGGGCCGGGTCACCTCGGCCCACTGGACGCTCCAGTACGCCCTGGCGCCGGCCGGCGCGGCCGTTCTCACCTGGGCGGCCGAGCGGGTCGGCACCGCCCCGGTGGCCGCCGTCGCCGGTGTCTGCTGCACACTGACCGCCCTCGCCGCCCTCGGCACCCCGATCAGGAAGGCGGTGCCGCTCCGCGCCGCGGCCGCGTCGGAACAGGGCAACCTTCCCCTTGCCGGCGGCAACCGGGAGGCATGACCTCCGCATCACGCACCACACGTCACCGCCGCGTCCACGCCTTCCGCAAGCCCGCTATCGGGTCCCTCGCGGCCGCCGGTCTGCCGGCCGGCGCCTGGTACGTCACCGCCGGCGCGGCGACGACCCCCGACCTCAAGGTCGCCTCCACCCCATGAGCCGCATCATGCCCGACGCGGCTCAGCCCTGCGCGATGTGCTCCACGTCCACTCCGTCGCCCTGCCAGCGGACCCGCAGACCGGGGCCCGCGTGCCACTGGACGGTCAGCTCCCGGTCTCCTTCGGCGCGTACCGTCACCGTCTCGCTCACCGGCACGACGTCCGCCGCGCCGGTGAGCCTGATCAGCGCGACGAACAGGGTCGCGTCCTCCCCCGTGACCCCGGTCAGCGCGTCGTCCAGGCCCACGGCGGGCAGCAGTTCGGCCCGGAGTCCCTCCGGTGCGGCCCATCCGGTCACCCGCACCGGCGTCCCGGTCTCCGCGCCGGCGACCAGGAAGGCCCGTACCTCCACGGCCCCGCGCACCAGCACGGCACTCGTCACGCGAGCGCCCGAAGCGGCCGTGTGCCGGGAGGCCGCCCACCCCTCCCCGACGCCCAGCGGCTCGATGTGCGTCCGGCTCGGATCGCCGCCGACGATCAGACTGTTGTCGTACGACCCCGAGGGCTGCGTCACGGTCGAGTAGCCGAGCCGGGTGTAGTACGGGTCGTAGCGGACGTCCTCGCTGCCGTGGTTGTGGAGGCGGACCACTCCGTCCGAACTGGTGGACTGCAGAAGCCAGTTGGGCGGGGCGATCGGCGTGACCGCGTCGGCACGCTCGGCCGGGCCCGGTTCCTCCGTCGCCGTCCATACCTCGTGCTCCGTGGGGAGCAGCAGGCCGAGGAAGCCCTTGCTCGCCCAGTACGGGGAGGCGGGGCCCGAATAGCCTTGCAGGACGGCCGGGTCGGGGCCGTGCCAGCCGAGGGTCAGCAGGCCTCGCTCGTCCACCGCGCCCCGGTCCAGGAAGTACGTCAGCGCTCCGGAGGCCAGCCGCCGGGTCTCCCCGGGGGCCAGGGGCGTACGGCCGGTGAGCGCGCCCAGCCACAGCGGGGCCGTGGTCGCGAAGCGGTACGTCAGCGAGCGGCCCTGGTGCATCGGCGCGCCGTCACCGCCGAACAGCCGGGCGTAGTCGGCGAGATGGCGTTCGAGGCGGCCGCCGTACAGGTCGAGCAGCTGCTCGTCGCCGGCCAGCCAGGCGTGCAGCACCGGGTAGAGGTGCATCGCCCATCCGTTGTAGTAGTCGAACTTGCGGCCGTCGCCGTCGGTGTACCAGCCATCGCCGAGGTACCACTCCTCGATGCGGGCCAGGCCGTGGTCGACCGCCTTGTGCGCGGCCTCCGGCTCATGACCGATCTCGGCGAGGAAGCCGCCGACCGTGACCGGGAACAACTCCCAGTTGCAGGGCCAGGGTTCGGCGGTCAGCGCGTCGGCGAGCCAGTTCGCGGCGCGCTGTCGTACCCCGTCGTCGAGGCGGTCCCACAGCAGGGTGCGGGTCAGGCGCAGGGCGAGGGCGATCGAGGCGGCCTCGACGAGCGGCTGGCCGCGGTCCTCGATGCGCGGCCAGACGCCCGACACACCGGCCGCGAGCCCGTCCGCGTACCGCTGGAGGTCGGTCTCGTCACGGCGGAAGGCCGCGAGGAGCAGGGTGCGGGCGTAGCCCTCCAGGCCGTCGGAGAGGTGTCCCGACGAGCTCTGGTGGTCGCCGGGGAGGTGGTAGAGGGCGCGGTCCGGGGTGGCGTAGGGCTCGACGGCGGCGAGCAGGGCGTCGGCGGCGGCCTCCCAGTGGGCGCGGGTGAAGCCGGTGCGCGGGCTGGGACCGTGGTCCTCGGGAGGCAGCTGCATCGGTGCCCTTTCTCGCTCGACCGGACTTCGTGCCGGACCTTGTGCCGAACCTCGTACCGTTCGAACCTGGGGCGCCCCGGTTCCGGTCGGGACGCCCCAGGGGCTCATCCAACCCGCACGGTGCCCCGGGGCACCAGGTGCCGGGCGAGCAGTTCGTCACGCACCAGGCCCGCGTAGACGGTGGCGCCGTACGCGGAGGTGTGCGTGTTGTCCTTGTTCTCGTCGTACAGGTACAGCGCCTTGGAGCCCTCCACGCCGAGGGACTCCACGAGCGCCTTGGTCTTCGCCGTCAGGTCGACCAGCGGAACGTCCTCGGCGGCGGCGACCGAGCGGATCACCTCAGGATGATTGACGCCGAGCCCGTTGACCAGAAGCGCGACGTCGTTGCGGTGACCGGCGCTCACCCGCCACACGCCGCCGCTGACACCGTTCTTCGGGTTGTGGACAAGGGGTTCGAAGACGGCTCCGGCCGCGCCGAGAACCTCGCGGGCCTCGGTGTCCGGGAGGGTCATTTCAGGCATGGCTCAACGGTAGGCAGTGTTTTTTTCTCCTCGACGCTCGGTGACTCGGTTCGTTGTCGCGGAGTGCTGCGGCGGGATTTTGATCGCCGGGGTTGAGCAGCGGCTTGCGTCTCATTGAGGCTCGGGCCTGCGCGGCGCAGAAGCACTCATACAAGGAACGGTGCGGTCAGGTTCGTGGTGAGTACTGCTAGCCGGGCGCGGGCCTGCGCATCGTATGCCTGTGGGTGTGCGGGCTGATTGTCGTACCGGTCGAAGTACTGTCCTGTGGTGTTTGCCAGGTTTGGGTCAGCGATGAGATGTAGCGTCGGCTGAGCGCCGTCGTCGAGGCCAGAGGCAGGGGTAAGGCCGCTCTGCCGGACCATGGAGGTGTCCATCAGGTGGGCTGGGTGCAGTGCATTGACGGTGACCTGGTGGGGCGCCGACTCGGCTGCCAGATCGAAGGTGGCCATGAGCAGGGCTAGCTTGCTGCGGCAGTACGCCTGCACTCCGTCGTAGTCGCGCTCCAGCATCACGTCGTCGAAATTGATGGGCATCTGTCCAGCCGAGGCGACGTTGACCACCCGCGAGGGCGCCGAGGCGACCAGGAGCGGGAGGAGCTGGCGGGTGAGAACGTACGGCGCCAGGTGGTTGACGGCAAACCGCAGTTCGTGGCCCTGGCGGCTTGTCTGCCGAACGGTCGGGTCGATACCACCGCCCACGGCGGCGTTGTTGACCAATACGTCGAGCCGCGGCTCGGCGGCGAGGACGGCGTCGGCCAGAGCGCTCACCTGCTCAAGGTCGGCCAGGTCGGCCCGGTAGGTACGCACCGAGACTTCCGGGGCCTGCGCCCGTATCTCGTCGGTGGCCGTTGCAAGCCGCTGCTGGTCGCGTCCGTGGAGCAGCAGCGTGGCGCCGCGGGCTGCCAGGAGCAGGGCGAGGTGGAGCCCCATCCCCTGGGTGGCCCCGGTCAGCAGGACCGTCTTTCCGCGCAGGTCGCCCGGAGTAGCTGTGTGTTCATGCATGCCTCCAGGGATATCAATGTCTTTATATATATTCCAGTCTTGATTCATCTCAAGGGTCGGTAGGCTGAGCGCATGGAGATGATGCCGCAGGGTCGGCTCGGCCTGGACATCAAACGGGCCGAGCAGGTGCTGATGGCCGCCAAGAGCAGCGCCGTGCGCACGGCCGACCTGACCGTCGCCCAGTACGCCGCCCTGTTGGCCCTCGCTCAGCACCCCGGGATCTCCGCTGCCGCGCTGGCCCGCGACTGCTTGGTCACCCCGCAGGCCATGACCGGGGTGCTCAAGACCCTGCAGACACGCGGCCTTATCGAGCGGACGGCGCACCCCTGGCACCAGAGGGTCCTCGAGACCCGGCTCACCGAGGCCGGCCAGCATGCCCTTGCTGCTGCCGATACCGAGGCGGTGCGCATCGAACGCCGCCTTGCAGACGAGTTCACCGCCGAGGAGCAGGACATTCTCCGAGCACTGCTGGCCCGCTGCGTCCAGGCGATCGAGCGAGACCACTGAGCTTGCGATACAACTCCTCTGCATGGCCCTGCTTCGGATCATGTCGCGGGGCGGAGGCTTCGGAGCCAGATGACCGCGCCGCGTAAGTGGAGTCCGGCCAGGTAGCTCTCGGGTGTCTTGTCGTATCGAGTGGCCAGTCCGCGCCACGCTTTGATCTTGTTGATGCAGCGCTCCACCGTGTTGCGGCCGCGGTAGAGCTCGGTGTCGTGGGAGACCGGCCGCCCGCCCCGCCGGCCTCTGTTCTTGCGGTTGGCGGCCTGGTCGGCCTTCTCTGGGATGACCGCTCGAATGCGGCGCCTGCGCAGGTCAGCGCGGTTGGCGCGAGAGAATACGCCTTGTCACCGGCTACGCCATCGGGCTGGGTTCGCGGACGGCCTACCGGGCTACGGACCTTGACCTCCTGCAGCACCGAAATAAAGCGGGGGCTGTCGGCCGCCTGCCCCTCGGTCAGCTCGAAGGACAGCGGGCGGCAGCGACGCTCGGCGGCGAGGTGGACCTTGCTGGTCAGCCCACCGCGCGAGCGACCCAGCCGAGCAGCCTTCAGTCGGGCCCGGCGCCTACGCCGCAGTCGTCGCCGCTCATCCCGCCGAGGGCCGCCGGGCTCGCCGTCGCCCGAGGCGTCCTGCGCCTTTTGTCCCTGCACCCGGCCCCTTTTTCATCGGCAACGGCCTCTTCGAGGGCAGCCAGGACCTTCTCGCGCACCACCACCCCGGCCGCGTGATGTGGTGGGCGCGGGCCACTGTGGAGTCCACGCTGACCAGCGACAGGTCCACTTGCCCCCGCTGTGCCGCCTCGGCGATCATCTCGTCCATCAGCTGTTCGAAGACGCCCTCGTCCCGCCACTGAAGAAACCGGTGGCAGACGGTCTGCCAGGCGCCGTGCTCGGTCGGCATGTCCCGCCAGGGGCTGCCGGTGCGGAACCGCCGGATCACACCCTCGAACTGCTGCCGCAGCCGCTCGGGGTACGGGCCGAACCCGCCTACCGGCAGGAGCGGCTCGACCAACTCCCATTCATCACCAGTGAGTTCCCGGGACACCGGGACCTCACGCCTTAATCCAAACCAGGAACACTGCCTAGCCGCAACAGGCAACGTTCGCCCCGTCGCGAACGTTGCCTGCCGCGGCGCTGGTCGGCGGGTGCTCCCCGCCGCACCGCCCACGAGGATCTCCGGGCCGTCCGTGTCGTGGCGTATGACCGCGGTGATCGTCGACGGGGTGCCGAGGGAGTCGCCCACGTCGGCGGTGACCCGTGGCAGGCCCCCGCGGGCGGGGTGAGCGGCCAGACAGGCGATGCTGTTGGCCTTGGCGATGTCCTCGGGGACGCCGATCGACGGGGCGAACATGCGGGCCGCCACTCGGCCGTCCGGGTCGGGGCGGAGTAGAGGTAGCAGCCCAACAGGGCCAGTCGGTCGCAGGCGGCGCGCAGGCGGTCGGGGTCCGGGGTCAGTGCCGAGAGGGCGTCCGGGTGGGCAACGGGACGAGGAGCCGTGGCCGTCCCAGGGTGGCGACCACGCAGCCGGGGGTGTCCCGGCCGATACCCAGGCGGCGAGGACCTCGCCGTGTTCGCCGCCCGCGGGCTCGCGCAGGTCGACCGGGGCAACCTGCCGTCCACATGATGGGCGCTCTGGTCATATGGTGGAGACAGTCGGTCGTTCGATGCCGGTTCGACTAGCGTCGGGGGCATGACCAGCGACAACTCCCCCAGCCTCGCCGACGCCCTCGCCGCCGGGACGGTCGTGCTCGACGGCGGTATGTCCAACCAGCTGGCCTCCGCCGGACACGATCTGAGCGACGAGCTGTGGTCGGCGCGGCTGCTGGCCGACCGGCCCGACGCGGTCAGCGACGCGCACCTCGCGTACTTCAGGGCGGGCGCGGACGTCGCGATCACCGCCAGCTACCAGGCCACGTTCGAGGGCTTCGCCAAGCGCGGGATCGGCCATGACGAGGCCGCGCGGCTGCTTGCGCTCAGCGTCGAGCTGGGGCGGGACGCGGTACGGCGGGCGCGGGCGGAGGGGATCGTACGGCCATTGTGGGTGGCCGCCTCGGTCGGACCGTACGGGGCGATGCTCGCGGACGGCTCCGAGTACCGGGGGCGGTACGGGCTGAGCGTCGAGGAGCTGGAGCGGTTCCATCGGCCGCGCCTCGAGGTGCTGGCCGGGGCGGGACCGGACGTGCTCGCGCTGGAGACCGTGCCGGACGCGGAGGAGGCGGAGGCGTTGCTGCGGGCGGTGCGGGGGCTGGGGGTGCCGGCTTGGCTGTCGTACAGCGTGGCGGGTGGGCGGACGCGCGCCGTGCAGCCCTTGGCGGAGGCGTTCGCCCTGGCGGCCGATGTGGACGAGGTCATCGCCGTGGGCGTGAACTGCTGCGCGCCCGAGAACGTGGATGCCGCCGTCGAGGTGGCGGCACAGGTCACCGGGAAGCCGGTGGTCGTCTATCCCAACAGCGGGGAGGTCTGGGATGCGGAGGCTCGCGCGTGGACCGGGGAGTCGACGTTTGCCGCCGGGCAGGTGGAGGGGTGGCGGGATGCGGGGGCTCGGTTGATCGGGGGGTGTTGTCGGGTGGGGCCGGAGGCGATCAGTGGGATTGCCCGGGTGGTGTGAAGTCCATTCGCCGTAGATGGTTCGCTGGGTGGGCGACTTCAGGCCGTTCCGGGCTGGTCGCTCACGCGGCGGAGCCGCAAATTGACACTGTCCCGCGCCCCTGAAGGGGCGCTAGTGTCCCCGCTGTGGTGTGCCATGGGTTGCCGAAGGGAACGGGGGTTCTCGCCTCGAATGCGTGACCTTTGCCTGTGGTGGTCGTTTCGTAGGGAGACGGGTTTTCCGAACCGGGCCAGGGGGTGGCGGGGTGGGCGGGTTGCGTGAGGTGGCGGTTCCGTTCGTGGTGCCCGGCCCCGCTGGGGTCGCGGTGCGTGACCGGCTCAAGGGACTGACCGCCGGGGACGTGGAGGTGCTGCGGCTGGTCGGCGGCCACCTCGGCTCCCTGGCCTCCCGCGATCTGACGGCACGGTGCGCGGCCGGGCCGGCGCACGATGCCGACCGGTGGGCCGAGCGTAAGCGGGAGCTGACCGTGCGGTCGTCGTCGCGGTGGGCGGGCAGTATCACGAAGGCCACACATGATCAGTGGGGGCTGGCCCGGCGCGGCCAAGCCGCGCACATCCAGAAACTCCAGGCCGGGATCGCTACGGTCCGGCACCGGCTGTCGCTGTCCCTGGGAGAGAAGGGTGCGAAGCGTTCGGCGGGCGGCTACCGCAGCAAGAGCGAGTGGTTCGCCAAGACCCGCCGCCTGCGGGTGCTGGAGGACCGGCTGGCACAGGAGCGGGCCGACTGGGCGGCCGGGCGGGTACGGGTCGTACGCGGCGGGAAGCGGCTGCTCACCACCCGACACCACCTCGACGCCGCCCACCTCACCGAGGAGGCGTGGCGCCGTCGGTGGGAGGCCGCGCGCCGCTTCCTGCAAGCCGACGGCGAGTCCGGGAAGCGGTACGGCAACGAGACGATCCGTGTCAGCCCCGACGGCGAGGTGAGCATCAGGCTGCCCGCCCCGCTCGCCCACCTGGCCAATGCCCCGCATGGCCGGTACGTCCTGGCCGCCCGCGTGGCGTTCGCGCACCGGGGCGCTGCCTGGCGTGACCGCGTGCAGGCGAACCGGGCCGTGGCCTACCGCATCCACGAAGACACCGACCAGGACCGCTGGTACCTGACCGCCTCCTGGACCATCCCCCCGGTGAAGACCGTGCCCCTGACCGCCGCCCGCGCGCGCGGCCTGGTGGGTGTGGACATGAACGCCGATCATCTGGCGGCCTGGCGGCTGGATGCGCACGGCAACCCGGTCGGCGCCCCGCGCCGCTTCGACTACGACCTCACCGGCACCGCCGCCCACCGGGACGCGCGGATCCGCCACGCCCTCATCCGCCTCCTGCACTGGGCGGCCCGGCTCGGCCTCGGGATCGCGATCGAGGACCTGGACTTCACCGCCGAAACGACCAGGGAGAAGCACGGCCGCCGCAAGGCCTTCCGCCACCTGATCTCCGGCATGCCCGTCGCCCGGCTGCGCGCCCGGCTCGTGTCCATGGCCGCCGAACTCGCCATCCCCCTGGTCGCCGTCGACCCCGCCTACACCTCCCGGTGGGGTGCCCAGCACTGGCAGAAACCCCTCACCAGTACCAGGCGCAAGACCACGCGGCACCACGCGGCCGCCGTGGCGATCGGACGGCGCGCCCTCGGGCACCCGATCCGGCGACGGACGACACCGCCCCGTACCCACCAGAGCGATGGGCACGGGCATCGGACCGTCCAGGCCGGACCGGCAGCCTCGGGGCGTGAGGGACCCGAGGGACCCCGCCCCCGCATCCCCGGACCACGGACACGATCCGTCGGCGCCGGACGCGGAGCGAACGCGGGCGACCAGAACACCCACCACCGTTCGGGGTGTTCGGCTGAGCACAAGTCCTGGAAACAGGACTCACTCCCGCTCAGTCCCTAGGAACGGTGGAGTTGACCAGGAAGAGCGGGAGCGCCGGGCGGAGCACCATCCACGATGTCGCCGCCCGTGCCGGGGTTTCCGCCTCCACCGTCTCCCGGGTGCTCGGCGGCGTCTACCCGGTCAGCGCCGCCACCCGTACCCGGGTCCTGCGGGCCGTCCGTGAGATGGACTATGTCGCCGACGCCCGCGCCAAGGCCGTCGCCGGGGCCGGTACGCCGACGCTGGCGTTCGTCCTGGAGGACATCACCGGGCCTTCCTTCGCGCACATGGCGCACGGGGTGGAGCGGGAGGCGGCCCGGCTCGGGTATCTGAGTCTGGTCTGCAGCACCGACGGAGATGTGCGGCGCGAGCTGGAGTTCATCGGGATGATGCGCGCCCAGCGGGCCGCCGCCGTGATTCTCGTCGGCGGGGCGGCGGACACGCCCGAGTACCGGGAGCGGACCCGCCGTACCGCCGACTCGCTCGCCTCGGCCGGGTCCCGGCTGGTGCTGTGCGGGCGGCCGCCGCTCGGCCCCGGCGCGCCGGTCACGGTCATCGAGTACGACAACGAGGGCGGCGCCCACGCCCTGGTCGCCCATGTGCTCGCGCAGGGCCATCGGCGGGTGCTGTTCCTGGGCGGGAAGCGGGACCACACGACGGCGATGGGGCGCGAGCGCGGCTATCTCGCCGCCCACCGGACCAGGGGTTTTGAGCCCGACCCCGCTCTCCTGCTCCACGGGGACTTCACCCGGGACTCCGGGCACCGGCTGATGCGGCAGGCGCTCGCGCAGAAGCTGGAGTTCAGCGCGGTTGTCGCCGCCACCGACATGGTCGCCGCCGGAGCGCTGACCGCCCTGCACGCGGCGGGGCTCGACGTGCCGGGGGACGTGTCGGTGACCGGGTACGACGACATACCGTTCGCCCGTGATCTGCACCCGGCCCTGACCACCGTGCACGTGCCCTACGAGGAGCTGGGGCGGCTCGCCGTGCGGACCGCGCTCGGGCACGGCGGGGAGTCGGCCGGCGAGCATCTGCTCCTCGGCACGCATGTGGTCGTACGGGACTCAGTGGCGGCGCACGGCGGCCATTGAGCGGCGCAGCCGGCGCACGGCCAGGGCCAGTTCTGCGGCCCGTTCGGGGTGCGGCACGGCAGGGGGCGTCCAGAGCGCGAACTCGCGGTCCCGGAGGCCGGAGACCGTGTGGGGTTCGCCGTCGCCGAGGACACGGACCGGGTGGGTCGCGTCCCAGGCCTCCCAGCCCGGGTCGCCGGTGGCTGCGAAGCGGACCCACGCCCCGTGCATCTCGTCGGCCAGCTCCTGCGGGGCGCCCGCGCCGGCCAGCCGGGCCGAGTCCGGCACGTCCCTGGTGTCGAAGACGAAGCCCAGGTCCAGGGCGTGGCAGGCGCCGAGTCGGGGGCGGTTGGAGGGCCAGGCGAACTCGTAGAGGTACGACGAGCCGGTGCGGGCCTCGGCCAGCCGTTGCAGCGGGCGCCGCAGCAGGTGGTCGTCACCGCCAGTGGTGCCCGTTGCGCAAGCCCGGCGCTTTAGCGCCAATGCCGCGTAGTTAAGCCGCAGGCGAGATGGTCAAGTTGGGCGGGACTT